>NZ_DASUIR010000054.1:0-3547 GCF_036279715.1 Cellulomonas sp.
GAGGCGGACCAGCCCCTCGGCCGCGCGGGCGAGCGGCACCTCGGAGTCGATGAGGGGCCGCACCCCGGTCCGCACCAGCAGGTTGAGCAGGCCCGCGAGGTCCTCCTTGGATCCCATCGTGACTCCGCGGACGGTGATCTCGAGGAAGAAGATGCGCTGCAGCTCGGCGGGGCTCGCGTCGCCCGACGTCGCGCCGGCCACGACGATCGTCCCGCCAGGGCGGACCGAGCGCACCGAGTGCGACCACGTCGCGGCGCCCACCGTCTCCAGCACGACGTCGACCTTGGCGGGCAGGCGACCGCCGGGCTCGACGGCGGCCGCAGCGCCCAGCTCGAGGGCTCGCGTCCGCTTGGCCTCGTCACGGCTCGTCACGAACACCTCGAGCCCCGCGGCGGCGCCGAGGAGAACCGCTGCGGTCGACACCCCGCCACCCGCCCCCTGGACGAGCACCCGCTGACCGGGGGTCGCCCGGCCGCTCGTGAACAGCATCCGGTACGCCGTCAGCCACGCGGTCGGGACGCACGCCGCCTCGACGAACGACAGCGACGCGGGCTTGTCCACGAGGTTCCAGGTGGGCACTGCGACGCGTTCCGCGAGCGTGCCGGGGTAGCGCTCCGACAGGAGGCTGCGCGGCTCGTTCGGCCCGACGCCGTGGCCGAGCGCACCGCCGATGACCGCGTGCACGACGACCTCGCGGCCGTCGGGAGTCACCCCCGCCGCGTCGGTGCCGAGGATCATCGGTAGCTGCTCGGCGCGCAGCCCCACGCCGCGCAGCGACCAGAGGTCGTGGTGGTTGAGGGACGCGGCGCGCACGTCGACCGTCGTCCACCCCTCGCGGGCCTCCGGCTCGGGACGCTCGCCGACCTCGAGGCCGGCGAGCAGGGAGTCGGGGGACGCGTCGGGCGCGAACCGGGCAGCGTAGGCGGCGAGCATGCTCACAACCTACGGCCCCACCTCACAGGATCGGCAGGATCCGGCCGAGGTCGGGGACAGCGTCCGAGCTGTACTCCGGGGTCACAGCCTGGGCGAGCACCTCGACGTCGTAGGGGACCCGGCCCGTGGCGAGGCGGACCCAGACCAGCGGCCGCGTGATCTCGAGGTCCCAGCCGCCGCGCGCGACGACGACGTCGAGGAAGGCGCGCGCCACGATGTCGAGCGCGGTGCGGTCGATCGGGCCGCCACCGGCGCCGACGCCACCGTCGAGGCCGACCGAGGCGGATCCGGGCCGGGCGAGCGACCGCTGGAGGTCGTCGGCGTGGACGACGAGCTCGATGAGCCGGGTCGTGACCATCGAGGACAGCAGGATCGGTCCGCGCCGGGCCATGACCACGCGGTCGGACCGGCCGAGCGCGTCGAGCCGGTCGAACGCCGCGGCAGCGAGGGCGTCGATGCCGGCCAGGGGATCAGCGGCGATCTCCGTCGCGAGCTCGTGGGTGACCTCGGTGATCGCGGCGGCGCCCGCGGCGTACGAGGCGATGTACTCCCCGACGGTGAGCGGGACGGTTCCGTCCGGCGCCGGCTCGCACGCGGCGAGAGCGGACATCGACCGCCCGACGTGGGCGATGAGGTCGGCGACGGTCCACCCGTCGAGGACGCTCGGCGCCTGGGCTGCGGGTGTCTCGGCGACGTCGTCGAGCCAGCGGCGCAGCACCTCCCACTGGGCACGGAGCGCGTCGGACAGCTCAGCGAGTCGCTCGTCGGTCAGCATGGGGACATCTTGCCGCAGACGGGGGCGAATGCCACGGCGGAACGGGTCAGGGTCGGACACGCACCGGCTCGGCCAGGAAGTCGGAGACGATGCGCCCGACCTGGTCGGCCTCGATGAGGAACCCGTCGTGCCCGTAGTCCGACCGGATGGTCCGGACCGGGCCCGCACCCGGGATGCCCGCCGCGATGCGCTCCGACTGCGACGGCAGGAACAGCCGGTCGGTGTCGACCGCGACGACGAGCGCCCGAGCGGTGACGGTCGCGAGGGCCGCCTCGACACCGCCCCGGTCGCGGCCGAGGTCGTGGGTGATCATCGTGCGGGTCAGCGTGACGTAGCTGTTCGCGTCGAACCGTCGCGCGAGCTTCTCGCCGTGATGGTCGAGGTACGACTGCACGGCGAACCGGCCGCCCTCGAGGGGGTTCTCGCCGCCCTGCGGGATGCGTCCGAACCGCTCGTCGAGCTCGAGTGCGCTGCGGTACGTCTGGTGGGCGATCTGGCGTGCGATGCCGAGGCCGGTGTGCGGTCCCTCGCCGTCGGGCGCGCCGTAGTAGTCGCCGCCGGCGAAGCGCGGGTCGGCCTGGATCGCGGCGAGCTGCGTGTGGAAGCTCGCGACCTGGTCACCGGACGTCTGCGCGGCGGTGGCGATCGCGGCGAGCCTGCGGACGCGGTCGGGGGCGGACACGCCCCACTCGAGCACGCGCTGCCCGCCCATGGAGGCGCCGATGACGAGTCGCCACGCGTCGATCCCGAGCGCGTCGGCGAGCCGGACCTCGGCATGGACCTGGTCGCGGACCGTGAGGTGCGGGAACCTGCTGCCCCACGGCCGCCCGTCCGGGGCCGCCGACGACGGGCCGGTCGAGCCCTGACAGCCGCCGAGCACGTTCGGGGCGACGACGAAGTAGCGGTCGGTGTCGATGGGCGCGCCGGGGCCGACGAGCGAGGACCACCAGCCGGGCGTCGGGTGACCCGGTCCCGCGGGCCCGGTGACGTGCGAGTCGCCGGTGAGCGCGTGCAGCACGAGGATGGCGTTGTCACCGGCTTTGTTGAGCGTGCCCCACGTCTCGTAGGCCAGGCGCACCGCCGCGAGACGGCCACCGGCCTCGAGCCGCAGCGGCCCGATGTCGAGGAACTCGCGCCCGCCGGGCTCGTCGCCCTCGCGCCAGGCGCTGCTCGCGGGCACGGCGACCGCACCCAGCGCGCGCTGGGCGGCTGAGGTGCGGGGGGTGCGCGAGCTTGACATGGGGGTCCAATCTACGGGCCGTACGGTCGGCCCGCCCAGAGGGACGAGCCGACCGTACGGGTCGGGCGGTGAGGTCAGGCGCCCTTGGCGGCCCGGAAGCCGGCGTCGAGGTCGGCGAGGATGTCGTCGATGTGCTCGATGCCGACCGCGAGACGGACGAGCCCGGGCGTGACACCCGAGAGGGCCTGCTCCTCGGCGGTCAGCTGGCTGTGCGTCGTGGACGCCGGGTGGATGACGAGCGAGCGCACGTCCCCGATGTTCGCGACGTTCGAGTGCAGCTCGAGCGCGGACACGAACGCCTGGCCGGCGGCCGCGCCACCCTCGATCTCGAACGCGAGCACGGCGCCCGCGCCGCGCGGCACGTACTTCTGCGCCAGTGCGTGCCAGGGGCTGGACGGCAGACCGGCGTAGTGCACGGCCGTCACCTCGTCGCGCGCCTCGAGCCACGCGGCGACCTTCTCCGCGTTGGCGACATGGCGCTCGATACGCAGCGACAGGGTCTCGATGCCCTGCGCGATGAGGAAGGCGTTGAACGGGGAGATCGCCGAGCCGAGGTCGCGGAGCAGCTGGACCCGCGCCTTGAGGATGAACGAGAGGTT
>NZ_DASUIR010000055.1:0-3637 GCF_036279715.1 Cellulomonas sp.
TGCCGACCGTCACCGCGAGGCCGATGAGGATCGAGCCGGTCACCGCGAACGAGAAGTCGTACGGGTTCCAGACGAAGAACACCGCGGCCGCGGCCAGGAGGACCGCCGGGACCCAGGTCACGAGCCAGGTGACGACGACGCCACCCGGGACGCGATACGGCCGGGGCCGGTCGGGGTCGAGGCGACGCAGCTTGGCGAACGCCAGCATCATCACGATGTACGGCAGCAGGAAGATGACCGACGAGAACGCGAACAGGTTCCAGAACACGTCGTCGATCGCCCCGCCGGTCAGCGAGAACAGGCCGGCGTACCCGAGCGTGAAGACCGTGCCGACGATCGAGCAGAGCAGCGCGGCGCCGATCGGGGTGCCGCGCGTCGCGTGCGTCCTGGCGAAGATCGGGGGGAGGTCACCCTGCGCGGCGGCCTCGGCGGCGGCGAGGTTGGCCCCGATGGTCCACGGTACGAGGCTCGCGAAGAAGCAGAAGAGGGCGCCGATGCCGAGGATCGAGACCACGACGCTGGCGACACCCGAGTCGCCGAAGCCGCGGCGCAGCGCGTCGACGAGGCCGGTCGTCTGGGAGATCTCGTCGGCCGGGAAGATCAGCTGCATGCCGATCGTCGCGACGAGGTAGAAGCCGCCGATGAGGACCCCCGCGATCGCGATGGTCCGGGGGACGTCGCGCTTGGGGTTCTCCATCTGCGTCGAGGCCGACGACATGAGCTCGAAGCCGAGGAAGTTGTAGATCACGATCGGCAGCGCGGCGATGAAGGCGGGGAGCGCGTCGGTCGGGATGACGCTGCTGACCGTCCACGAGGTCGCGGAGCCGTGCGCCGAGGCGTAGATCCCGCCCGCGACGGCGAGGGCGACGATCACGGCGATCGTGATGCCGGCGCCGACGTTGGACACCCACGTGCCCGTCTTCAGGCTGCGGATGTTGACCCAGAAGTTGATCCAGATCAGCGTGACGGTGATGGCCACCTGGACCCAGAAGTTCAGCTCACCACCGAAGAACATCGAGGAGATCGCGCCGGAGAACATCAGGTAGACGCTCGGGACCCAGAGGCCCACGTTGAGCCAGTACCACCACGAGACCCGGCTGCCCCACCGGTTGCCGAACGCCCGGACCACCCAGGCGTAGATGCCGCCGGCGTCGGGGTAGGCGGACCCGAGCTCGCTCGTGACCAGCCCGTACGGGATGAAGAACACGACGATGATGGCCACGGTCCAGAAGATCGCGGTCGGGCCGACGGCGGCGGTCACGGTCAGCTGCGAGAGCAGCAGCATCGCTGCCACGGAGAAGAGCACCATGTCGAACATCCGGAAGGTCGGGCGACCGGTCGCTCGACCCTCCGTCGGAGGCCTGTCTGTCTGCACGGTCATTGCTCTGCTCCTTTGCGTGACGAACCGTTGCTACGAGGTGCGCTCGGACGCGGCACGTCAGGCAGAGATCAGATCGTGCGGGCCGTGATCGGGGTTCCCGCGGCTCGTCGTCCGACATGTACAAACGTACAACATTCGATGTTGTACAAAAGTACATGTGGCGACCGGTGCCCCTAGGGACCAAGGTCCTTCCGGCATCGACGGCGCGGCTACGGCGCGAGGCACAGCCGCCGGACGACGACCCGCAGCCGGTCCGACAGGTCGGCGACGGTCAGCTCGCCGTTCGAGACGGCCTCGAGCATGAGCCCGTCGACCAGGCACGCGACGATCTGCACGACGCCGGCCCGGGGGAGGTCGGGGTCGCTCGGCGGCAGCACGCGATCGACCAGCGAGCCGATCATGCGCGACCACTCCCGCGCCTCCTCGCGCACCGTCACGTTCCGGGTCGCCTCCATGAACATCTCGAACAGCGCGAGGTCGTAGAGGGGGTCTGCGACGGTCTTGTCGAAGAACATCTCGGTGAGCACCTCGACCGACCGGTCGATCGTCAGGGCCTCGTCGAGCGCGTCCACGATCGACGCGAGCCGGACCGCCTCGCTCGCCCGCGCGTGCGCCATGGTCTGCAGCAGGAGGTCGTCGCGGTCGGTGAAGTAGTACGTCGTCGACCCGAGCGGCACGTGCGCGACCTTCGCGACGGCTCGGTGGGTCACGGCGCTCGCGCCACCGGTCCCGAAGACCCGGACGGACGCGTCGAGGATCTGCTCCCGCTTGCGCTCACCCGTCGACGTCCTCGGCCGCGGGCCCTCGCCCCGCACCGGTGCTGTGTGCGCCCCGCTCATCTGGTCCACTCCCGTGCTCGATGCCGACCGTCGCGACCGTTCGGACCAGGGGCACCGTCACGCGATGTCGTCCGACGGCGGAGCCCGTCGCGTGGTCAGGCTACCGCCGCGTGAGCTACGTTCGGCCGGTGCCGCAACCCACCGTCGAGCTCGTGAGGTGCGGCCGATGAGCACGGCGGCCGTGATCGGTGGCGGTCCTGCGGGCCTGATCGCTGCCGAGGTGCTGGCCCGGGCTGGCGTGACGGTGACGGTCTACGACCGGATGCCGTCGGTCGGCCGCAAGTTCCTCCTCGCGGGCCACGGTGGACTGAACATCACCCATTCCGAGGCCCGGGACCGGATGCTGGCCCGGTACGGCCGATCGGCCGACCGGCTCGCGCCGATGCTCGACGTGTTCGGCCCGGACGACCTCCGCGACTGGTGCGCGGGGCTGGGTGAGCCGACGTTCGTCGGGTCGAGCGGCCGGGTGTTCCCGCAGGCGTTCCGGGCGACCCCGCTGTTCCGCGCCTGGTTGGCGCGCCTGGCCGAGCTCGGCGTGCGGATCGAGACCCGGCATCGCTGGACGGGGTGGACGGACGAGCCTGGCGGCCTGCGCTTCACGGCGGCCGACGGCGGCACGGTCGAGGTTGTCCCCGACGCCGCGATCCTCGCGCTCGGCGGGGCGTCGTGGCCGCGGCTCGGGTCGGACGGCGGATGGGTCGGACTGCTCTCGGACCGCGGTGTGGTCGTGACTCCCCTCCGGCCGGCGAACGTCGGCGTGCGCGTCGAGTGGACGTCCACGTTCGCGGACCGGTTCGCGGGGACGCCGCTGAAGAACGTGGGCCTGGCGGTCCGCGGGCGCCGCGCCCAGCAGGGGGTGCGCGGCGACGCGATGGTGACGCGGTCGGGCATCGAGGGCGGCCCGGTCTATGCGAGCGGCGCTGCGATCCGCGACGCTCTCGACGCCGACGGACGGTGCGCCCTCGAGGTCGACCTCCGCCCCGACCTCACGGCCGACCAGCTCGCCGACCGGTTGCGGCACCGCCGGCCGAAGGACTCGGGCTCGACCTGGCTGCGCCGCTCGATCGGTCTCGACCCGGTCGCGATCGCCCTGCTGCGGGAGTCCGGCGGCGCGCTGCCGAGCGACCCGGCCGTGACGGCCGCCCTGGTCAAGGCGGTGCCGGTCGTGGTGACCGCGACCATGCCGATCGACCGCGCGATCTCGACCGCGGGCGGCATCTCCTGGTCGGAGGTCGACGACTCTCTGATGCTGCGGCGGCTGCCCGGCACGTTCGTCGCGGGGGAGATGCTCGACTGGGAGGCGCCCACCGGCGGCTACCTGCTGCAGGCCTCGTTCAGCACCGGCGTGGTCGCGGCGCAGGGCGCGCTGGCGTGGTTCCGCCGCGATGCCGAGTCGGGCTCTCGGTAGCGCCTGGCC
>NZ_DASUIR010000056.1:0-32398 GCF_036279715.1 Cellulomonas sp.
CGCGCGTCGGGTCGCCGACCTGCTGGATGTACTCGGCGAGTGATGCCGGGTGCCCGTCGTAGGCGGCGGTGCCATACCCGACGACCTGGCCGACGCGCCTGGTCGGACCGTACGCACGGCCCACGTCGCCCCCGAGGAACACGTTGCCGACGTAGCGGTCGTCACCGCCGAGGATCGCCGCGTACCCCGCGACGACCGTGCTGTGCGGGACGTGGTACGGGGTCGGGCGGTCGATGACCGGTTCGATGGACACCGTCCCGCAGAGGAGGTTGTTGACGAACGCGCCGCCCTGGCTGAACAGCTCGAGCGACGCCCGGGAGGCGAGGACGTTGTGCTCGACGAGGTACGGACCGTGGCTGACCTCGATGAACAGGTCCCGGTTGTTGGCGTAGAAGAGGTTGCGCGCGACCCGGGTGCCCTGCGCCTGCCAGTCGAGCCACATTCCCAGCGAGCAGTCGTGGATGCGGTTGTGCCGGATCACGACGTCGATCGCGGCATGCAGCTTGATGCCGGCGATCTCGTAGCCGTAGAACTCGCGCTTGATCGCGATGTTGTAGATGTGGTTGTCCTCGATCGTCGAGAACACGCACCCGAGGTGCCCCACGATCCCGTTCTGCCCGCAGTCGAAGATCGTGTTGCGCCGCACCACGTGGGAGCCGATGTGCTCGGCGTCCCAGCCGATCTCACGCGCGGAGAACACCGACTCGAGCTGGTACTGGTAGCCGGGCTTGTCGCGACGCTCCGTCGCGTAGTTGTGGCCCGTGGACGCCTCCTTGCCCAGCGAGATCGCCGAGCACTTCGCGTCGTGGATGACGTTGTCCTCGATGATCCAGCCCTTGGCCCAGTTCGGTCCGATGAGGCCGGGCTGGTCGGCGGTCGGCGGGGTCCACGGCGACGCGGCCTGCGCCAGCTCGAAGCCCCGGACGGTGATGTAGTCCAGGTGGTGCTCGAGCGGGGCGAACACCGAGCGGCGGACGTTGATCTCGACGAGCTCCGCATTCGGGTCCGCGCCCTGGAAGTTCGCCCAGATCGTCGTCTCGTGCTCACCGACCTCGGCGTACCAGACGTGCCGCGTCTGCTCGGGGTCGCGGATGACGTCGGCCACACCGGTCCAGTCGTCGAGCGCCTCGGTGCGCCGGGGCGGGTCCGACACATGCGCCAGGTCGTCCGCCTCGTAGAAGCTCGTCCCGTTGAGGTAGATGTCCCCGAGGTGCTTGCGCGGCGCGTCCGGCGACGGGTACACGATCCAGTCACCGTCGACCTCGAGCTCGAACGGGTTCCAGTCACCGAACAGCGCGTTCGGCACCGACACCGACCACACGGTCCCGGCGACCTGCTGCCACCCCGTGACCTGCTCCGAGCCCTTGATGACCACGTGCTCGCCCTCGGCAGCACGGTAGGTGATGCGGCGCTGGTCGGACAGGCCGCCTCGACGGGGCGTCACCCACTCGCGATACACGCCCTCGTGGACGACGACGGTGTCCCCGGGCATCGCTACCCGAGCGGCCTTGTTGATGGTGCGGAACGGATCGCCCTCGGAGCCGCGCGAGGTGTCGGAGCCGCTGGTCGCCACGTGGAGCTGGTTCATGGTGCGGAAGCCTTCTTGTCGGTCGCCGGGAGGTGGGGGTCGGGAAGGAGAGCGGTCACGGCAGCCAGTGCTCAGCCGGCGGGGTGAGCGCCGCGAGCTCGTCCCACAGCTCGACCGGGACGGAGAGCTGCGCGAGCGCGACCGTCTCGGCGATGCGCTCGGGGCTCGAGACCCCGACGACCGTCGACGTCACGCGCGGCTCGCGCAGGGAGAACTGCAGCGCCGCGGCCGCGAGCGGCACGCCATGCCTCTCGCACGCCGCCTGCATCGCCCGGACGCGCTCGAGCACCACGCCGTCGGCGTCCCGGTAGCCGTAGGTGGATCGCGCGCCCGGACCCTTGGAGAGGATGCCTCCGCCGTACGGCGCCGCGTTGACGAACGCGACGCCGCGTCCGACCGCGTCGTCGATGAGCGGCTCGGCGCTCCTGTCGACGAGCGTGTAGCGGTTGTGGTTGAGCACGACGTCGAACTCGTCGGTCGCGACGAGCTGACGCATCAGCGGGACGTCGCCGGCCGCCACCCCGATGTGCTCGACGACCCCCGAGTCACGCAGGGCGCGCAGCGCCGCGACCGCGCCGCCCGGAGCCATCGCCTCGTCGAAGCTCAGGTAGAACTCCGGGTCGTGGAGGTACATGAGCTGGATGCGGTCGAGCCCGAGGCGGGACAGGCTCTCCTCGGCGGACCGCTTGACCCGGTCCCCGGAGAAGTCCCGGGTCTCCTGGTCCGCGTCGACCTTGGTGGCCAGGACGACGCCTTCCGGGAGCCCGCCGTGCCGCTGCAGCACGTGCCCGATGCGGGTCTCGGCGCTGCCGCCACCGTAGTTGTTCGACGTGTCGATGAAGTTGACCGGGCTCGCGAGCGCGGCCTCGATCGTGGCTTCGGCGCGGGCGTCGTCGACGACGTACCCGTACAGCTCGGGCATGCTCGCGAGCGGGCTCGTGCCGAGACAGATCTCGCTGACCAGCAGGCCGGTGCGGCCGAGCGGCCGTCGTGCAATCTCATTCATCGGGTTCTCCTTCGTTGCAGACGGCCCGTCGGTATGGAACGACGCTACTTCCCGAAGCTGCAGGATTTCGACAGGTTCAGGATCGACAGATCGCGAGCGGCCGAGCCGGAGCAGCCGACGGCGCCCGGTCAGCCGCGCTCGCGGCGGTACAGCGAGCGGGACCAGGCGTAGCCGAGGGCCGCGATGACCAGGCACCAGACGAGCGCCTGGAGCGTCGTCGAGGCGTTGAGCGACGCGCCCGTGAGCAGGCCCCGCGTCGTCTCGATGATCGGGGTGAACGGCTGGTACTCCGCGAACCAGCGCACGCCCGTCGGCATCGTCTCGACCGGCACGAACCCGCTGCCGAGGAACGGCAGTGCCGTGAGGACCATCGGGGTGTTCGACGCCGTCTCGACGGACTTGGCGGCGAGCCCCATCGCGACGCAGAGCCAGCTCGTCGCGAAGCTGACCAGCGCGATCAGCCCGGCCAGGGCCAAGCCGCCCAGCGCCCCGGTGTGCGGCCGGTAGCCGAGCACCGCCGCCAGCCCGAGCACCACCGCGACGGCGATGAGCGCCTGGACCACGGTCCCCAGCACAGGCCCGCCGAGCACCGAGCCCGGGGAGATCGCCATGGTCTTGAAGCGCGGCATGATGCCGCTCGTCGCGTCCATCGCGGCAGTGATCGCCACGCTCTGCGCCGCGCCGACGACCGCGAACAGCAGGATGGCCGGGGTGATGTAGTCGAGGTACGCCGAGCGGCCGGCCGAGCCGGTGGCGACCCCGGGCGCCACGCCGGCGCCGAACGCCCCGCCGAACACGTAGACGAACAGCAGCAGCAGCGCGATGGGGATGCCGATGGTGAAGCTGGTCAACCCCGGGTAACGCACGGCGCGCAGCAGGTTGCGGCGCAGCATGGTCAGGGTGTCCGCCAGCGGGCGAGCGCCGGCGGTGGGGGCGATCGTGAGGGTGGTCATCGGGCCACCTCCTTCGGGGTCGGGTCGGACGCGAGCTCCGAGGTGGGCTCGGTGAGGCGCAGGAACACGTCGTCGAGCGAGCCGGCGTCGTGCGCGGACTTGAGCTCGGCGGGGGTGCCCTCGGCGACGATGTGGCCGCGGTCCAGCACGGCGACACGGTCGGCGAGCTGGTCGGCCTCCTCGAGGTACTGCGTGGTCAGCAGGATCGTGGTGCCGCCCGCCACGAGGGCACGCACCTCGTCCCACAGGGTGCGGCGGCTGCGCGGGTCGAGGCCCGCGGTGGGCTCGTCGAGGAACACCACGGCGGGGGCGCCGACGAGCGTCATCGCCAGGTCGAGCTTGCGGCGCATACCGCCTGACCAGGTGGACACCGGCTTGCGGGCGGCGTCGGTGAGGCCGAACCGCGTCAGCAGCGCGTCGACACGCTCTCGCCCCTCGAGGCGGCCCAGGTGGTGCAGGGCGGCCATGAGGCGCAGGTTCTCGACGCCCGTGAGCAGGTCGTCGACGGCGGACATCTGGCCGGTGACGCCGATCGCGGCGCGCACCGACTCGGGCTGCGTGACGACGTCGTGCCCGGCGACGCGCGCGGTTCCGCCGTCGAGCTTGAGCAGCGTGGACAGGATGCCCACGGTGGTGGTCTTGCCGGCGCCGTTGGGCCCGAGCAGCGCGGTGACGGTTCCGGCCCGGACGGCAAGGTCGACGCCGTCGAGCACGGTCTGGTCCCCGTAGGACTTGCGCAGGCCGCGCACGTCGACGGCGAGGTCGCTGGTCATGGTGATCCTCCTCTGGTGGTTCCCTCAGGGACGGCGGACGATGACGTCGCCGTAGCCGGTGCTGGCATGGATCTCGGCGGTGGCCTCCTCGTCGACCGGGCCCTCGACGGGGCGCAGCTGGTTGCGGACGGTGCCGTGCTCCGAGGCGACGTCGAGCCAGGCGGCGGTGCCCTCGGGCACGCCGACCTCGATCGAGCCGTAGGACGTCGTGAGCGTGACCGTCCCGGACTCGACCCGGTCGACGCGGATCCCGCCCGAGGCGGCCTTGGCGGTGAGGGTTCCTCGCACGTGGCCGACGGCGACGTCGGCGTGCGCCCCGGCCACGTGCAGGGACCCCGTGACGGATCCGACGGTGGTGGTCCCGTTGCTCGCGCGGACGGTCGCGTCGCCGGCGATCTCGGTGATGCGCACCGAGCCGGCGCTGGCCTTCACCGACGTGGCGCCGGTCGTCCGACCGACCGTGACGGACCCGGCCGAGGCCTTGAGGTCGAGCCGCGCGGCCTCGTCGATCCGGGCGTTCCCCGCGTTGACGGTCATGGCGACGGTGCCGAGCGGGCCCTCGGCGTACAGAGTGCCGGCGGTGCCGCTGAGGTCGGAGCCGGCGGGCAGCTCGATGGTGACGGCGGGCGTGCCTGCGTTGAACGGGAGGAACTGCTTCCAGCGCGGGCCGGTGATGGTGACGGCGCCAGCGACCAGCTCGACACGCACCTCCTCGGCGGCGCGCACGTCGCGGGGCTTGGTCGGGTCGACGGGCAGGACGGTGACGACGACGTCGTCCCGCTCGCCGGCGACGACGTGCAGGCTGCCGACGGTCAGGTCCACGACGACCGGGACGGGCATAGGGGCGGGGAAGGTGGGCATCAGGGGCTCCAGGGTGACGGTGAGAGGACGGGAGCGGTCAGCGCACCCAGCCGGTGAGGCGGGTCGCGCCACCCGGCTCGGGGCGGGCCTGCTGGGCGGGCCGGACCGTGGGCTGCTCGAGCGCGGCGGCGACCACGCGCACGAGCCACGCGTTGACCGAGATGCCGTCGCGGGCGGCGGAGACCTCCACCTGCGACTTGAGGTGGTCGGGCAGGCGCAGGGTGGTCCGGGTCGTCCCGCCCCCGTCGACGTCGACATCCGTCGGCAGCCCGACGGGGGCCGGCGCGGCCGACGTGGCCGCAGCCGGCTCCACCACGGCGGCGGGTGCGGCGACGACGAACTCAGGCTCGCCGCCGCGCAGGCGCACGTCGACCGAGCCGGGTGCGAGCTCGGCGGAGATCTCGCCCGCCGCGGCGGAGAGCGCGTCGAGCAGGATGAGGCGCACGGCGGCGTCGAGCGGCGCGGTCAGACGCTCGGCGAGCTGCCGGGCGTCGTCGCCCGCGGCGTCGGCCGCGATGGCCAGGCGGTGCTGGAGGTCGTCGACGTAACGCGAGAGGTCCATGACGTCATGGTGACACCATTGGTGGCGTCATGGCAACACCATTCGTGGTGTCATCTCGTTGTGGCTGGTGAGGCCTCACACCGCGAAGAACTCGCGAGGCGCTGGTGCGACGAGCTCGGGGTGACCCCAGTCCTCGAGCCGGTCAGCGTTCTCGCGGACGACCGCGATGTCGGGGCCCGGCTGCACGAGCGGGACTGACCCCAGCGGAGGCGGCGAGCGTCGATCACGTCGCCGGCTGGACGTCGGCTTCGGCCCCTCCCCGCAGGATCGCAGTCATCTTCCTGCCCCTGGCCAGCTCGTCGACCAGCTTGTCCATGTAGCGGATCTGCTGCATCAGTGGGTCCTCGATCTCCTCGACCCGGTACCCGCGGATCAGACCAGTGATGAGGGCGCCGCCCGTCGCTACTATCGGCCGATGCCGCACGAGGACTGGATCGAGCACCGCCGAGCGGGCGACCATGAGCGGCTCGGGTGGATCCGACCCGACGGCGAGGCCTTCGTCGCCCTCGACGCTCTCGGACATGAGGTGACCGGCGCCGTCGACTGACTGGACGCCGAGGAGGCCCTCGATGAGCGCGGCCTGCACTGGCTCGCCGACCTGTGGCAGCTCGACCTGGCGGACGGCACTCGCGAGCGCGTGCGCATCGTGGAGGTGACTCCCCAGCGGGTCGTCGTGAAGGTCGACGACTTCGGCGCCGTGGACGCAGCGACCCGCAGCTACGTCCTCCCGTTCCCGGCACCGGACGTCCTGCGACCGTTCGAGGGCGACGCCTCGATCCTCCACGACGGGCTGCGGGACGACTGACGGGGCGGACGCCCCACGCCTGTGCGGGCGATCTGCTCAGCGTCGCCCGACCTGCTCCCTGACCAGGCCGCCGGGACGGCACGACATCGATATGGTCGGATCATGACCACCGGAGCTTCTCCTCAGAAGGCAGCCGCGCTCCTTGCCCTGCACGCGGGTCCCGGCTTCGTGCTCCCCAACGCCTGGGACGCCGGGTCCGCCCGGATCCTCGAGCAGGTCGGCTTCCCGGCCATCGCCACGACCAGCGCGGGCATCGCGTGGTCCTGCGGGGTGCCCGACGGCGAAGCCTTGGACCGCGACACGATGCTCGAGCACCTCGGTCGCATCGTGGCCGCGGTCGGCGTGCCCGTGACCGCGGACCTCGAAGCCGGGTACGGCGACACCGCGGACGACGTCGGCCGCACTGTCGCCCAGGCCGTCGAGCTCGGCGCGGTGGGCTGCAACCTGGAGGACGCCGTGGAGGGCGGGCTGTTCGGCATCGAGGAGGCCGTCGACCGCCTCGCGGCCGCCCGCGCTGCCGCGCCCAGCGGCACCTTCGTGCTGAACGCCCGCACAGACACCTACCTCGCCCGCACGACCGGCGACGCGTTCGCCGAGACGGTCGAGCGGGCGGTCCGATACGTCGACGCGGGTGCCGACTGCATCTTCGTGCCCGGCGTCGTCGAGGAGGACACGATCCGGCGGCTCGCCGCAGCCATCCCGGCCCCGCTCAACGTGGTGGCGGGGCTGGCGAACGTCATCGACGCGCCCACGCTCTTCTCGCTCGGCGTCAAGCGGGTCAGCCTGGGCGGCGGCCTGGCCCGAGCCTCGCTCAGCATGCTGGAACGCGCCGGCAGGGAGCTGCTCGACGCCGGAACCCTCGGGTTCCTCGACGGTGCGCTCCCGTACGCCGACCTGCAGCGACGCTTCGGCTCGTGATCGACGAGCCACGGCTCCTCGATCGCGCTCAGGTGGCGCGGCGTGCGGCGTCGTCGGCGGATGGCTGAAGCCGCGTCAAGAGGTCGAGAAAGGTGCGGCGCTCCTCGGGGGTGAGCTGGTGGAGGACCTCGTCCTGAACCGCCCCGACGACCTCGTCGAGGTCGGCCAGGAAGCGCGTGCCCGCGTCGGTGATCTGGACGCGCTTGCGGCGCCCGTCGTCCGGGTCCGGGTCTCGGTGCGCCAGACCGCGTTGCTCGAGCTCCGCGAGGCCGACGGCGACGTCGCTGCGATCGAGCGCCGTGCGGTGTCCCAGCACGACCTGGTTGGTGGGTCCCTGGTCCTGGAGGGCAGCGAGCAGTCGGTAGTGGTGCCCGCGTGCGTCGGAGTCCGCGAGAGCCTCGGCGAGCAGGCGGTGCGCCCGGGCCGCGGCCTGGCTCAGCATCCACGTGGGCAGCCGACGGAGGCGCTCGGGCAGGTCCTCGGTCATGCGTGCAGGATACCGCCTTGGTTGGCCACACCAACGTTTCTTGATACGGTTGGCGCGGCCAACGACCACGAGGAGGACCACATGCCCGCTCCCACATCCCCACGATCGCTACCTGCGGTCATCGGCCCGACCGAGAACGCCCTGAGGGCGCTGCTCCTGCGACTGCTCGCGGCCACTCCCCTGGACAGCTACGAGCAGTGGGCGGCGCTCAATCTCGTCGATCGCACCCCAGGCGCCGACCAGGCCCTGATCGGCGCCATCGGCGCCGGGCTCGTCATCGACGACGCCGACGCACGTGCCGTCCTTCACTCCCTCGCCGGCACAGGACTGCTGCACCGGGTCGACGACACCTGGCAGGTCTCCCCGACGGGCGCCGGGCTGCTCTCGCGCGAACGTCGACGCGTGGCCGAGGCGACAGGTCGTCTCGTCGACGGGATCCCCGACACCGACCTCGTCACCGCCGTGAGCGTGCTCGACCAGGTGCGGGCGCGAGCCCACGACGAGCGCGCTCACCTGCAGCAGTAGGCGTTCGGCGACGCGGAGCTCGAGGACGATGAGTCCACGCCTGGACGCTCTCTGCCTGCACGCTGCGGTGATTCTCGCGGTGCTCGTCGGTATGTACTGCCGAGGATCGTTCGACCCTCACCACCAGGACCCTCACGAGGAGATTCCGATGTCACACGATCGTGCCGAGGACGAGATCGCTGTCAACGCGATGCTGGGCGAGATGTACCAGGCGTGGGCCGCCAACGATGCCGACGGGTTCGTCAGGTACTACACCGACGACGCCACGGCGATCCTGCCCGGCTCGCTGCGCGGCAGCCGCAAGGCGATCCGCGACTCGATGGCCGCCGGGTTCGACGGTCCGCTCAAGGCGAGCTCGACGCTCGACACGCGGCTGAGCCTGCGGTTCGTCGGCGAGGACGTTGCGATCGCCGTCAGCGAAGGCGGGATCTTGTTCGCGGGCGAGGACGCGGTGCCGGAGGCGCGCAAGATTCACGCCACCTGGGTGTTCGAGAAGCGAGATGGCCGGTGGATGGTCGCCGCGTATCACAACAGTCCTGTCCACGCGCCGGTCCCCGCCTGATCGGGTGTCATGAGCAGCCGACCGGCGACCTCCGGCCAGGAGGTCGCCGGTCGATGATGGTGTTCGGCGATATGACGGTGGAACATGGGCTCCCTGGTCGTCGCGCAGGAGGAGGAACGTTCGGTGACGGCGATTCGCGACGAGCCGGGATTCGGCACGCTGATCGAGCCGTACCGAACCGAGCTGCTCGCTCACTGCTATCGGATGCTCGGCTCGGTGCACGACGCCGAGGACGTGGTCCAGGAGGCCTATCTGCGAGCCTGGCGGGCGCGGGAGCAGTACGACCCAGCGCGCAGCTCGGTGCGCACCTGGATGTTCCGCATCACCACGAACGCCTGCCTCACCGCCCTGACCAGCAGGAGCCGCCGGCCGTTGCCGTCCGGGTTCGTGGCTGAGTCCGATCCTCTCCAGCCACTCGTGCCCGGGAGGGAGATCGACTGGCTCCAGCCTCTGCCCGACGCCCTGCTCGACGCGGGCGATCCCGCTCGGTCAGCCGTCGATCGAGACAGCCTGCGCCTGGCGTTCGTGGCAGCCCTGCAGCACTTGTCAGCCCGCCAGCGCGCCGTGCTGATCCTGCGCGACGTTCTCGAGTTCTCCGCCGCCGAGGCAGCTGAGATCCTCGGCGCGACCGTGATCTCGGTGAACAGCTCGCTACGCCGGGCCCGAGCGAGCATCGAGGCCGCCGGCGCCCATCCCGACAGCGTGAATGAGCCCTCCGAAGCCGAGCAGCGAGTCTGGATCGAGCGCTACATGCGCGCCTTCATCGCGGCCGACATCGAGGCGCTCAAGCAGCTGCTGGCCGAGGACGTCCTCATGGAGATGCCGCCGATGCTGAACTGGTTCGTCGGCCGGGACAACTACGGGGTCTTCATGGAATGGGTCTTCGATGCCGCCGGAACGGACTGGCGGCTCGCATCGATCAGCGCCAACGGGCAGCCCGGTTTCGCGGCGTACCGGCGAACCGGTGAGACCTACGCGCTCCACACCATCCAGCTGTTCACCGTGGGGCCGGACGGCATCACCCGCAACTCGGTCTTCCAGGACGACAGCGTGTTCAGCTGCTTCGGACTGCGGTACGAGGTTGAGCCTTGACCGTGCGTTTCGCCGAGATCGAGGGCTACGTCCGTCACCGTGTCGCGACGGGCAGCTCGGGCGACTTCCTGTTCCCGAGCCCGACGGGCGGGGTCTGGACCAACACCAACTTCCGCGCCCGGTCACGCTGGACGCAGACCACCCAGTCCGCCGGCTTGGCGGGGACGACGATCTACGACCTGCGGCACACTGCGGCGTCGCTCCTCATCGCGGCGGGCGCGGACGTCAAGGCGGTGCAGGTCATCCTCGGTCACGCGACAGCCACGATGACGATGGACCTGTACGGACATCTGTTCTCGGAGGCGCCGTGGCTCGCGATGGAGCGAATGCCGACCATCCCGATGACGGCCAACCGACCGGCGATCGGCCCGGCACCAGACGACCCACCCGCGATGGGCGTTTGAGAGCAACCCGTCATTGCTCTCCGTCATCCCGCCGTCCCGTCATCGCTCAACCCGGCCGTCATCGGCGTCGTCGACTCGCCGGGTCCTGATGCGACCGTGCTCGTTCGCGAAGCGACGGAATAGAAGCGTCCGTGGTGCCCCGCTGACCTCGTCACCGGATCGCAGACAGCAGCTCCGCCTTGAAGTCGAGGCCTGGGCCGCACGCCGTCGCATGCCGGCGTCTGGCGCGCGCCGGCGCAGGCGCCGTCCGCATCGGGCGTGCAGTCCTCCGTCTCGGCTGGGTGGCCCTCGGATTCCCTGCGCTGGTCCGAGTGGTTCAGCGAGCCGCGCGCGCAGCTTCCAGAAGGGCCGCCATCGCTCGCCCAGCGCGGCGCGCACGGTCGGCACTGACCGGCGAATGGCTGTATCCAGCCAGGGTCTTCATGGTCAGCAGCGCACGCAGGTGTCCCGCCAGGTTCTTGTCGACCGCAGAGAGCAGCGCGACCGCCTCGTCGTGATTCTCGCCACGGGAGTACTCACCCAGGCGGGCACCGCAGACCACATCAGCGGCGGCGATGCCTGCATGGACGCACAGCGTGACGTAGGCGTCGGCGACGTCCGCGGCATCGTCGGCAAGCATGTCGACGGCAACCGCCGCGTCGGCGAACTGCTCGGCCTTCACCAGCCGTCCTCGGCGCATCGCCTCGTCAGCCTTGACGGTGCGCGGGGTCATCGCCGCGCCCCTGCGACCGCGCGGCGCAGCCAGACCGATTCCCCGCTGATCGTCAGTGCATCCTCGAGCAACGACTGCAGGATCGGGTCTCGCGTGACCGCACTCGCGCGCACCTCCGCCTCGGTCATGGACAACACCCTCGCGTCGTTCCCGGTCCACCGGGACACGTCCCGCGACAGCTGGTCAACCAGGGCCTCCCACCGATCGGCATCGACGGCCGGGTCCACCAGGAACAGGTCGATGTCGGAGTCGGGGAGCATCTGACCTCGCGCGGCTGAGCCGAACAGGGCCGCCCAGACAGGCGGCGTCGGCCATGCCTGAACCTGAGACCGAACCCGGTCCATCAGGGCCCCGCGCAGGTTTGCCAGAGCGATGATGTGCTCGGCTGCCAGGTGCTCTCGGTTGAGCCGGTAGCTCACCACGGTGCTGACTTGCTGAGCGGTCACGGTGCCCTGTGCGGTCAGGCGCGTGAGCACCTTGCGGATCCCCTCGGAGGAGCGGCCGCCGAGCAGCTTCTGGACTCCCCCGACGGTATGCGGGGCGTCGGCGGCCGCGAGCACGGCGAGGACGTCCCCGTCGAGGGTTGGCGTGATCACTGCGAGCGGATGCTGGGTCTGCATCGCACCTCCTCGGGTTCCACCATAGTAGGCGTACGCCAACAATAGTAGAGACACCGGCACGTCCGGCCGTACAGGTCATCCTTGGTCACGCGTCAGCGACAATGACGATGGACCTCTCGGCCAGTGGCAGCCCGCTGACGATTCACTGACCACGCCGCAGCCCGGCCCGTCAGCCGCCGATCTCTCTGGGCCGCCGAGGTCACGGGCCCTACCCTCTAGCAACATTCAGGTTTCCTGATAATCTGGTGCACCTTGGAGTGCGACGGCGCGCGCCGGAGGGAGCAAGAGATGCAGCAGATGGACGGGACGGCGGACAGTCCCGAGCTGGAACGGCTGTACGCAGACTTCGGGGCTGCCGATACGGCACCGCTGTGGACGCAACGCGATGACCTGATGCCGTTCACCCCCGAGCCACGAGCCGTGCCCTTCGTCTGGCGATGGAAGGCGCTGCTCGACCTCGCCGAGCGCAGCGGCGAGCTGGTGCCCGTCGGGCGCGGCGGGGAACGCCGGGCGATCGGCCTCGCCAACCCCGGTCTGCCCGGGACCGCCTACGCCACACCGACGCTGTGGTGCGCGATCCAGTACCTCGGTGGGTACGAGACGGCGCCGGAGCACAGGCACAGTCAGAACGCGTTCCGCTTCGTCGTCGAGGGCGAGGGGGTGTGGACCGTGGTCAACGGCGATCCGGTGGCCATGCGACGCGGCGACCTGCTGCTCACGCCAGGCTGGAACTTCCACGGCCACCACAACGACACCGCCGAGCCGATGGCGTGGATCGACGGGCTGGACGTGCCGTTCGCCCAGATGACCGATGTCGGCTTCTTCGAGTTCGGCTCCGAGCGCGTGACCGACGAGGCGTCCCCTGACGTGTCCCGCAGCGAACGGCTGTGGGCGCATCCCGGGCTTCGTCCGCTCTCGTCGCTCGGTGCGGCCACGAGCTCGCCGCTGGCCGCTTACCGGTGGGAGCACACCGACCGCGCGCTGCGCGAACAGCTCGCGCTCGAGGACGAGGGCCACCCGGCGACCGTCGAGCAGGGCCATGCCGCGATCCGTTACACGAACCTGACCACCGGCGGCGACGTCATGCCGACGATCAGGTGCGAGTTCCACCGTCTGCGCGCCGGCACGCTCACGCCGACCCGGCACGAGGTCGGCTCCTCGGTCTGGCAGGTCTTCGAGGGCCAGGGAACGGTCGTGCTCGGTGGGACGGAACATCACGTCGAGAAGGGCGACGTGTTCGCGGTCCCGAGCTGGGTGCCCTGGTCGCTGCACGCCGACGAAGAGCTCGACCTGTTCAGGTTCTCCGACGCACCGATCATCGAGCGCCTCGGGTTCGACAGGACCTACATCCCCGGGGTGTACGACTCCGGCGCGTCCGGGGTCGCACGGTGAGCGCCCAGTGAGGCTGGGTACCCTGCGCGTCGCCGCGGGAACGACCGCCGTGCGGATCGACGACGACGTCGCGGTCGAGATCGCGGGCGCGGTGGACGTCGGCGCACTGCTGGCCGATCCGGGCTGGCGCGCCCGTGCCACCCACGCCGCGGGTGACGCGCACCCGATGGAGGCCATCGCGCCGACCGACTGGGCGCCGACGGTTCTCGCGCCGGCGAAGATCGTGTGCGTCGGCCTCAACTACGCTTCGCACATTCGCGAGATGGGTCGGCAGCTTCCGGAGCACCCGACACTGTTCGCCAAGTACCCCGAGGCGCTCATCGGGCCCTACGACGACCTCGTGCTGCCGCCCGAGGCGCCGGACGCCGTGGACTGGGAGGGCGAGCTCGCCGTCGTGGTGGGCAGCACGGCCCGCCGGGTGGCGGGCGAGGCGGCTCGCGCGGCGATCGCCGGGTACTGCGTCATCAACGACGTGACGATGCGCGACCTGCAGTACCGCACACCGCAGTGGTTGCAGGGCAAGACCGTCGAGGCGACGACCCCGCTCGGGCCGTGGTTGACGACCGACCTCGACCTGACCGGCGAGCTCACCACCGCCGTCGACGGCGAGGTGGTCCAGCGCGCCCGGCTGGACGACCTGGTCTTCGGGCCGGCGGCGCTGGTCGCGTACATCTCGTCGATCCTGACGTTGCGGCCCGGAGACGTCATCGCGACGGGCACGCCCGGCGGCGTCGGCCACGCGAGGAAGCCGCCTCGGTACCTGCGCCCCGGCTCGACGCTCACCACGTCGATCGAGGGCATCGGCGCGATCAGCAGTCGCGTGGTGGCCCCGGGCGCGGTCGCGGAAGTGGCGGAAGCCTGATGGTCGCGCGCGCGGACAAGGTCACCGACCCGGGCATCGTTGCGGGGTTGCTGCTCGCCCGGCGCGGGCAGGCGTACTTCTCTCGCAAGGTCACCGAGCTGCGCGACGACCAGCTCGCGGAGCCCTCGCTGCTCCCGGGCTGGACCCGCGCGCACGTCGTCGCGCACGTCGGGCTCAACGCCCGCGCGCTGACCCGTCTGACCCAGTGGGCGGCAACAGGCGTCGAGACGCCGATGTACGCCAGCGCCGAGGAGCGCGACCGTGAGATCGAGCTCGCCGCCACGCTGCCGGTGCGCGCGATCCGCACGCTGTCGGATCATGCGGCCGTCCACCTGACGGTCGAGTGGCGGGACCTGAAGGCAGAGGCCTGGCGACATGAGGTGCGCACCGCCCAGGGACGGCTCGTGCCGGTGTCCGAGACGGTGTGGATGCGCACCCGCGAGGTGTGGCTGCACGCGGTCGACCTGGACAACGGTGGGCGCCTCGACGACTTTCCCCCCGAGCTCGTCGACGCCCTGCTCCTCGACCTCGTGACGGTCTGGCGCAGGCGTGGAGCCGGCCTCGACCTCGCGCTGACCCCGACGGACAGAGACTGGACGATCGCGGTGTCCGACGACGCACGAACGGTGGCCACCGGGACCGCTGTTCAGCTCGTGGCATGGGGCGCGGGTCGAGTCAGAGCGGGCTCGTCCGGTGGCGTGCGGGTCGGCCACCGTCCCGCACCGCCCGCGCCGCCGTGGCTCTGACGGCGCCAGCGCGTCAGTGCGCCGCACCGCCGCCGAGTGCGATCCGACAAGCCCGCAGGGAGGTGCCGAGCTGCCGGGCGCCCGCCTCGGTCAGACCGGAGACCATCGCCTTCTCGAGGTCGCGGACGGGCTCGCGCAGGCTGTTCAGCACGGCCTGACCCTCGTCCGTGAGGAAGATCAGGATCTGGCGCCGCGAGCGTGCGTCCGGCTCACGGCGCACGAAACCGCGCTGCAAGAGGTACGTGATCATCTGCGCCATCGTCTGCGGCCGGACGAACGAGTTGCGCGCGAGCTCCGACGACGTCATGCCCGGGTGCCTCTCGAGCACTGTCAGGGCCGTGTACTGCAATGCCGTCAGACCATGGCCGTCGGCCACGTCGTCGAGGCGTGAGCGGACGGCGAGCTCGACCTGCTTGATGAGATACAGGAGCGTCGCGTCGTCATGTGCTCGCATGGATGTCCTTCGGTCGCCGTGAGGACCATTATGGACGTCCCCGGGCGCGACCCGCTGACGTGGGGGTGCGATTCACCCTGTTGTGATCTTCAGGAAACCTGATAGTTTGACCGGGTCATCACGTCACTGTCGACGCCGGAGGACCGGATGCGTTTCGAGAAGGCCTACATCCCGCTCGGCCTCGCCTGGTCGACCCCGTTCGCCAAGTGGCAGGGCCCCCTCGCCGAGATGAACAGTCTCGACGTCGCCGAGGACGTCACCCGGCGCGCCCTGTCCGATCGCGGCGTCGACCCCGCCGACCTCACCGAGTGGACGCTCGGGATGACCGTCCCGCAGCCGACGGCGTTCTTCGGCGTCACGCTGCTCGCCCGCAAGCTGGGCGCGGGGGCAGCGGCCGGCCCGTGGATCGCCCGGGCGTGCGCGACCTCCGCGGCCGTCGTCGAGCACCTGGCCGGCCAGGTCGAGCTCGGCGCCCACCGGGCGACGATCGGCGTGCTGACCGACCGGACGAGCAACGGCCCGCTGATGATCTACGCCAGCCAGCGCTCGCCGGGCGCCGCGCCCGTCGCCGAGCACTGGGTCAACGACCCGATGAAGCTCGACCCGACCACAGGTCAGTCGATGAACGACACCGCGGAGAACACCGCGGAGGACGGCGGCTTCACACGCAGCGCGCTCGACGACCTCACCCTGCTGCGCTACGAGCAGTACCGGGCGTCCCTCGCCGACGACAGGGCCTTTCAGCGCAGCTACCAGGTCCCCGTGAGCGTGCCGGGGCCGCGGTCGAACGGTCCGACCCTCATCGACGAGGACTGGGGCGTGTTCCCGACCACGGCCGAGGGCCTGGCGAAGCTCACGCCGGTCCGCCCGGGCGGTGTCGTGACCTACGGCACGCAGACCCACCCTGCCGACGGAGCCGCAGGGATCGTCGTGACCGACCGCGACCGCGCGGCAGCGCTCGGTCGTGACGGCGCGGTCGTCCAGATCCTTGCGACGGGCTTCGCCCGGGCCGACCCAGCATTCATGCCCAAGGCGCCGGTGCCTGCGGCGCAGCGCGCGCTCGACGACGCGGGCCTGACGATCGACGACATCGACCTGATGACGACGCACAACCCGTTCGCCGTCAACGACCTGTGGTTCTCCCGCGAGACCGGCTTCCCCGTCGAGCGGATGAACCCGTTCGGCAGCTCGCTGATCTATGGTCATCCGCAGGGCCCGACCGGCGCGCGGGCCATCGCCGAGCTCATCGAGGCGCTCGTGCGCCGCGGCGGCGGGACGGGACTGTTCACCGGATGCGCAGCCGGGGACAGCGCGGGCGCCGTCGTCGTGCGAGTGGGGTGAGCGTGATGACGACGACCCCAGTCCTGCCCGCCACGGTCGACGAGAACTGGTCCGCGCTCTGGGACCGCGTCGCGCAGGCCGTCCCGGATCGCGTCGCTGTCGTGGAACGGGACCGGACCACGACCTACCGCGAGCTCGAGGAGCGTGCCGCGCGGCTGGCCGCCGCGCTGCACGAGCGCGGCGTGGGCCACGGCGACCGGATCGGGCTGTTCTGCTACAACCGGCAGGAGTACCTGGAGGCGATCTACGCCGCCTTCAAGCTCGGCGCGATCCCGGTCAACATCAACTTCCGGTACCGCAGCGAGGAGCTCGTCGACCTGCTCGAGCTGACCGCGCCGTCCGTGCTGCTGTTCCCCGACACCCTGTCCGCCGTGGTCACGGACGCCCGCCGGATGGCCGATCCGTCGGTCCGGCTGGTGCAGCTGGGGGACGGTCCTGCCGCCGACGGCGTGGAGCGGTACGACGACCTGCTGGCCGCCGAGCCGTTGCGCGAGCCGCAGCCGATCAGCGGGGCCGACGAGATCTTCATCGTCACCGGCGGCACCACGGGAACCCCCAAGGCCGTGGTGTGGCTGCACAGCGGGCTGTTCGACTCCCAGCTCGTCTCCGCCTACGGGGCGAGCGGCGTCGCCTATCCGACCACGGTCGAGGAGGTCGTCCAGGTCGCGGTCGACCAGGAGGAAAGCGCTCCCCGCACCCTGCCGATCAGCCCGCTCATGCATGCGATGGCGATGTTCAACACGATGAACACGCTGCTTCTCGGAGGCACCGTCGTGTTCCTCGGGCAGGCGAGCTTCGATGCGGCACTGGCGCTGTCGATCGTCGCCGAGCAGCGCATCGACCGGGTGATCATCGCCGGCAACGCGATCGCCCTGCCCCTCGTGGACGAGCTCGACCGCGCACGGGATGCCGGGACGCCGTACGACGCGAGCAGCGTCCGCCTCGTCATGAGCTCCGGGATGCTGTGGTCGGACGAGGCGAAGGCCCGCATGCTGCGGCACCTCGACGCGACGCTGTTCGACATCGTCGGCGCGAGCGAAGGGGGGCCGTTCGCCTACTCGACGGTGCGCAGCGCAGAGGACCTGCCGACGTCGCTCCGGCTCGCCACCGGCGCGACATTGGTCGACGAGCGCGGGCACGAGCTCCCGCACGAGCCTGGTACCACCGGCCTGCTCGGCTACCGCGGCCCGATGCCGCTCGGCTACTACCGGGACCCCGAGCGCACCGCCACGGCGTACCTGGAGGTCGACGGGCGGCGGCTCGTGGTCCCGGGCGACTTCGCGCGAAGGCTCGGCGGCGACCGGGTCGAGATGCTCGGTCGCGGCACAGCCGTCGTGAACACCGGCGGGGAGAAGGTCTACCCGGTCGAGGTCGAGGCCGCGATCCTCACCCATGACGCTGTCGGCGACTGCGTCGTGTTCGGCGTGCCCGACGAGCGGTGGGGCTCGATCGTTGCTGCAGTTGTCGCCCCCAAGAAGGGCAGGCAGGTCACGTCCGAGGAGATCGACGCACACATCGCGGGCCGGCTGGCCGGGTACAAGCGGCCGCGCCTCACGGTGATCTCCGACCGGATCGACCGCAGCATGAGCGGCAAGCTCAACCTCCGGGCCGTGATCGCCCTTGGCCGCACAGCTGTTCCGTCCCGAGAGAAGGCGAGCAACCCGTGAGTGACACCAGGACCCCGGTCCGCCCGACGATTGCCGATCTTCCGTCCCTGCTCGACGTGCCGCTCGGCCCGTCCGCATGGCGGCCTGTGACGCAGGCGGAGGTCGATGCGTTCGCCGACCTCACCGGTGACCACAACCCGATCCACGTCGATCCCGACTTCGCGAGCGGCACGCCGTTCGGCGGAACGATCGCGCACGGCTATCTCACGCTGTCGCTGATCGTGCCGACGATGGCCGAGCTGGTCGAGGTCGTGGAGGTCGGCACCGCGGTGAACTACGGCCTGGACAAGCTGCGCTTCCCGGCGCCCGTCCGGGTGGGTTCACGCATCCGCGCCACGACGACGCTCACAACTCTCGACGATGTGCCCGGCGGCGTCCAGGCGCACTGGAACAGCACGATCGAGGTCGAGGGCTCCGGAAAGCCGGCCGTCGTCGCCCACATGGTTGTGCGGTACTACGCATGAGCGGCGCACTGGACGGCAAGGTCGCCATCGTCACCGGAGCGGGCCAGGGTCTTGGCCTGGCCTACGCGCGTGCTCTCGCCCGGGCCGGGGCAGCTGTCGTCGTGAACGACGCGAACGCCGACAGCGCGTACACGGCTGCGGCCTCGATCGTCTCCGGCGGCGGTCGAGCGGTGGCGGTGGCCGCCGCCGTGGGCCCGACCGCGACGGCGGACCTGCTGGTCCGTGCCGCGGTCGACACGTTCGGCCGGCTGGACATCCTGGTCACCAATGCCGGGGTGCTGCGGGACACCGTGCTGTGGAAGATGACCGACGAGCAGTTCGACGCCGTCATCGACACGCACCTCCGCGGCACGTTCACCACCGCTCGTGCGGCGGCGCAGCACATGCGCGCGGCGGGTGAAGGCGGCCGGATCATCGTGATCGGTTCCCCGGCCGGCCAGCACGGGAACTTCGGCCAGACCAACTACGCCGCGGCAAAGGCAGGGATCGTGGCGATGGCCCGCACCTGGTCGCTCGAGCTCGCGCGCGCCGGGATCACGGTCAACGCCGTCGTCCCCACCGCGCTCACCGCCATGACCGCGACCATCCCGGCATACGCCGAGGTCGCTGCGGCATTCGAGCGCGGCGAGCCGATCCCGCCGTCGATCCGCCGCGACCACGCGCTCGGCTCCCCCGACGACGTCGCGCCGCTCGTGGTGTGGCTCGCCTCCGACGCGTCCGCCGCCGTCACCGGACAGGCGATCGGGATCGGCGGCGACGCGCTCACGCTCTACACCCATCCCGACGTCGGCACCGTGCTGTTCCACGACGGCGGGTGGGACGTGGACTCCATCGCCGGCGCCTGGAGCACGTCCTTGGCTGCGCAGTCGCAGACCTCGGGCATCGTGCTGCCCGCCGTCGAGGCGCCGGCGGCACGGTCATGACCACGCGGCGGCTGCGGGTGGAGTGGGTGGACACCGACGCCTCGGGACGGATCCACCACACGGCGGCATTCCGGTGGGCGGAGGTCGTCGAGCACGAGCTCATGCGCGAGCTCGGCCTGACGGAGCTGACGTCGTTCCCGCGCCGGGCCCTGGCGGTCGAGTTCTCAGCGCCGCTGCGGTTCGGTGACGTCTTCGACCTGAAGCTAGAGATCGAGCACCTCGGCACCACCTCGGTCGGCTACGTCTGGGAGGCGGTGAAGGTCGGGCCGGACGGGCCGGCGCAGTCCTGCTTCGTCGGGCACACCACAGCGGTCTTCGTCGGCGAGGACGAACGACCGCGACCGCTGCCTGCGACGTTGCGGGATGCCGACAGCGCACTGCGGAAGGTGGACGCGTGAAGATCGCCACGACCACGGACGGCCGCCTGCTGGTGGCGACGGACGGCACGCTCGCCGCCGACGTCACGGCCGCGCTGGGCCTGACCGGTCCCGACCCGTTCGCCCTGCTGCTCGCGCGAGGGCAGGGCATCGCGCCGATCGCCGACCTGGACCTGCCGTCGCTGCCGCAGGTCGCGCTCGGCGACGTCACGCTCGGCGCGCCGGTGCGACCGCGCACGGTGATCGGTGCACCGGTCAACTACCGCGACCACCAGGTGGAGATGCACGAGCAGCTCACGGTCGCCGAGCTCGGCGTCTTCCTGAAGGCGTCGTCGTCTGTGATCGGCCCCGGCGGCATCGTCGAGCTGCCGTACACCGACGTGCGGACCGACCACGAGGGCGAGCTCACGGTGGTGCTCGGGAGGCACGCCCGGAACCTGTCCCCGGCGCAGGCGATGGATGCCGTCCTCGGCTACACGTGCGGTCTGGACATCACGGTGCGCTCGACGGAGGACCGCTCCACCCGGAAGTCGTTCCGCACGTTCACGCCGCTCGGCCCGTGGGTCGTCTCCGCCGACGAGGTGCCGGACCCCGGTGCGCTCGACCTGCGCTGCTGGGTGGGTGACGAGCTGCGCCAGCACGCGTCCACCGCCGACCTCATCCTCGGCGTCGCCGAGCTCGTGGCGTATGCGAGCCACGTCATGACCCTCGAACCGGGCGACGTCATCCTCACCGGGACGCCCGCGGGCGTCGGGCCGATCCTGCCCGGCGACCGCGTCGCGGTCGAGATATCTCAGCTCGGCAGGCTCGAGGTGACGGTGAGCGACGCCGGCGCGATCGCCTACGCGGACAGACCGGGGGTCGCGCACCGCGGTCCCTCCGGGAACGGCACGGATCACACTCTTGGGAGGACCGCATGAAGACCTGCGATGCGATCGTCGTCGGCGCCGGGCCGGTCGGCCTGGCGGCCGCGCTCGCCCTGCGCGCGTACGGCGTCGAGGTAACGGTGCTCGAGGCGGGTGCCGCCGACCGCGAGCGGCCCGGCAGCCGGGCCATCTTCACGCACTCGTCCACGGTCGAGATCCTCGACCGGCTCAGCCCTGGACTCGGCGACGAGCTGGACGAGGCCGGCTACTGGTGGGCGACGCAACGGACGTTCTTCGAGGGCCGCGAGGTCTACGCGAAGACCTACCCGGAGCCGGAGCCCGGCACCCGGCCGCACTTCACCAGCCTGCCCCAGGTGCAGATCGAGGCGATGCTGCGCCAGCACGCGCTGGCAGCCGGAGTCGAGTTCGCCTTCGGCCAGGACGTGACGGCGCTCGACACGGATCCGGACGGCGTCACCGCGACCACAGCCGACGGCGGGTCGTGGCGAGCTCGGTACGCGATCGGGGCGGACGGGGCGCGCTCGGCCGTGCGCAAGCAGATCGGCGCGGTCATGGAGGGCAGCCGCGACGACGGCTGGTACATCGTGGTCGACGTGGCCGAGCTCGACGAGCCCGCCCTGCCGATCGAGCGCGCGTTCCACTACTCCCATCCGGCCGTGGGCGGCCGGAACGTGCTCATCGTGCCGTTCGCCGGCGGGTGGCGGGTCGACCTGCAGCTACGCCCCGACGACGACCCGGAGGTCTTCGGCAGCTCCGCGGGGGTGCGGGAGTGGCTTGGCTCGGTCATGCCTGACGGCTACGCGGACCGCGTGACCTGGGTCTCCACGTACCAGTTCATGCAGCTGGTCGCCAGCACGTTCACCGACGCGAACCGTCGGGTGCTGCTCGCCGGTGAGGCGGCACACCTGTTCGCACCGTTCGGGGCGCGCGGCCTGAACTCCGGGGTCCCCGACGCCGAGGCCGCCGCCCAGGGGATCGCGCTCGGGCTCGCGGCACGCACGCCACAGCTCGCAGCCGCCGGCATCGAGGCCGCAGCGCGGGCCAGACGCTCCGCCGCGCTCTTCAACCGGGACGCAGCCGGCGAGGCTCTCGGTCACCTGCGCCCGGACGAGGACGCCGCCACGCAGATCCGGTTCGCCGCAGAACGTGCGGCGACCGACCCCGAGGCCGCCGTGTGGCTGGAGAAGGCGCCCTACGGCCCGCGCGGGGTCCCCACCGCGGAAACGGTCTACCGCTACTGACCCTGCGAAGCACAGCCGGGACGGCCCCGATCAGGGGCCGTCCCGGCTGTGCTTGTCCGCGTGCGGCGATCAGGCCATCAGCGCCCGCATGAACGTCGCCGCCTCGTCGATCGACTCCATTCCTTCGTCCAGCATCGGGGCGAACATCTGCCATGAGTGGCACATGCCGTCGAAGACCTTCAGGGTCGCGTCACCGCCGGTCGCGGTGATCCGCTCGGTCACCGTGACGGCGTCGTCGCGCAGGCGTTCCCAGCTCCCCACGTGGACGAGCACCGGCGGCAGACCGGACAGGTCAGCATCGAAGGGTGTGAGCTCGGGCGAGCGACGATCGCCGTCGCCGACGTAGATCTGGAGCATGAGCGCGATGAGCTCGGCCGTCAGGAGCGGCGCGTCCGTCTCGCTGCGGTGGGAGCCGCCGTCGCCGGCAAGGTCGAGCGCGGGAGACATCAGCACGACCGCAGCCGGCAGCAGACGGCCCTCGTCCCGCGCACGCACGACGGTGGCCAACGCGAGGTTGCCGCCGGCCGAGTCCCCGATCACGGAGATCTTCGACGGTGCATAGCCCTGCTCGAGGGCCCACAGGTAGACGTCGTAGGCGTCGTGGTGGCACGTCGGCGCGGGGTGCTCAGGGGCGAGCCGGTAGTCGGGCGTCAAGACGCGCACGCCCGAGCGGAGGGCGAGGTTGGCCGCGACGACCCGGTGGGTGCGGCTCGAGCCGAAGAAGAATCCACCACCGTGGAAGTAGATGACCAGCGAATCCTGCGCAGCGCCGTCGAACTCGATCAGCTCGCCGGTGACCGGACCGCACTCGACGCGGTCGATGCGTGCTCCCGGTGGGATCGGGGTCGGCTCGTTGCTGGCCTCGAACCAGGACCGGAACTCCGACAACCCTCCGTTCTCCGGCGGGGGAAACTGCGCACCGACCTGCAGGATCTGGGCAAGCTGGTCTTTCGACACTGCTACCTCCGGGGAATGGGTCGAGGCGCCTCGCGCGCCTGGCAATCATCAGTAAACCTGAATGTTGACCAGAGCGCCAGCACCAGATCCCCGCATGCCGACGATCGGCGCGTGGGGTCCGGAGCGCCGCACCTGCAGGCTCCGGACCCCACGCCCTCCCGGGGCGTCAGTGCACGATGACGGGCTTGACGGTGGTGCCGTGGTGCATGTCGGCGACCGCCTGGTCGAGCTGGTCGAGCGTGTACTGCTTGGTGAGTCGGCCGAGGGGGAACCGGCCGCTCGCCACGAGCTCGACGAGCTGGGGAATGAGCGACTTCGGGTCCGCGTCGCCCATCGTCACCCCGCTGATCGACTTCCCGGGGAGGATGCCCTGGAAGTCCACGGGGATCTCCGTCCCGGGCGGCGGGGCACCGCACGTGACGAGGCGACCACGCGCACCAAGGGCGTCGATCCCCGACCGCGCCACGGCCGGCACTCCCGTGGTGTCGAACGCATGGGTCAGACCCGCGCCACCCGTGATCTCGACGATCCGGGCGACGACGTCTTCCTCGCGGCCGTTGATGATGTGCGTGGCCCCGAGCTCGAGCGCGAGGTCGAGCCGCTCCGGTACGACGTCGACGGCGATGAGCAGCTCGGGCTCGCGAAGCGCAGCGGCCACGACGCCGGACAGCCCGACAGCCCCAGCCCCGAACACCGCCACCCGCGCGCCGGCCTGCACGTCCAGCGCGTTCCACACCGAGCCGAAGCCGGTCATCACCCCGCAGCCGAGCGGGGCGATGGTCGTGAGGTCGGCGTCAGGATCGACGACGACGACGTTGCGCTCCTCGGCGATGGCGTGCTGGGCGAACGACGACTGCGCGAAGAAGTGCCCTCCGATGGGCGCGCCGTCGAGAGAGATCGTCGGCGTGCCGTCCTCGCGCGCCCCGGCGAAGAGGTTGCGCGGCAGCCAGGTGCTGCAGTAGGCCGGGTGACCGTGCAGGCACGCCGGGCACTCGCCGCAGGACGCGTAGCTCAGCACCACCTTGTCCCCCGGGGTGATCGTGGTGACCGCGGAGCCGACCTGCTCGACCACGCCTGCACCCTCGTGGCCGATGACGCCGGGCAGCGGGAAGGGGATGCCACCGGCCCACACACCCAGGTCGGTGTGACACACACCGGTGGCGACCATCCGGACGAGGACCTCGTGCTCACGCAGGTCACCGAGCTCGACGTCCTTGACGGTGAACGACGTCTGTGGCCCCGACAGAACGGCGGCCCTGGTCTTCGTGCTCATGCCTGGTCCTCACCGAGGTCGATCACGATGGACTTGGTCCGCTGGTAGGACGCCAGCGACTCCGGCCCGTACTCCCGGCCCCACCCCGAACCCTTCACCCCACCGAACGGGACGGCCGGGTCGAGCACGGCCCAGCCGTTGACCCAGCAGATCCCGGCGTCGAGTCGCTTGGCGACGCGGTGCACGCGCGCGATGTTCGAGGTCTGGATGCCCGAGGCCAGGCCGTACGCGGTGCCGTTGGCCATCGCGATGGCCTCCTCCTCGGTGTCGAACGGCTCGACGGTCAGGACCGGTCCGAACACCTCCTCGCGGACGCACTCCGCATCGGACGCCAGACCCGCCAGGACCGTGGGCCGGTAGTAGAACCCGCCGCCCATGTCGACCTGCTCACCCCCGCACACGACCTGCGCACCCTCCCTGCGCGCGGACTCGACGAGGGCCGTGACCTTGTCGAGCTGGTTCTGGCTGGCAAGCGGCCCGATCACTGTCGCCTCGTCGGTGATGTCACCGAACGGCACGCCCGGGACCGCCTGGCTCAGGATGCCCAGCACCGTGTCGTAGATCGGCCGCTCGACGAGCAGGCGAGGACCCGCCATGCAGAACTGACCGGCGTTGAAGACGAAGGCGCCGATCACGGTGCCGATGGCCTTGTCGAGGTCGGCGTCGGCGAACAGGATGTTGGCCGCGTTGCCGCCGAGCTCCGCGGTGAACGGCTTGAGGGTCTGCCCCGCGAGCGCCGCGGCGTGGGCCCCCACCTCCGTGGAGCCGGTGAACGCCACCTTGTCGACCTGCGGGTGGCCGACGAGGTGGTCTCCGAGGCTCGCGCCCGATCCCGTGATGACGTTGAAGACACCGTCCGGGACGCCTGCGTCCTTGAGCACCTGGGCCATGAACAGTGCGCTGAGGGGCGTGTCGCTGGCCGGCTTGTGCACGATCGAGTTCCCGGCGATGAGGGCCGGCGCGATCTTTGTCGAGGACAGGATGAGCGGGAAGTTGAAGGGGGTGATCGCTGCGACGACGCCGATCGGCTCCTTGCGGATGTAGGCGTGCGCGTTGGCGGGGATCTCGCGAACCGACCCGTCCAGGTGCTGGCCGAGGCTCGCCGCGTACTCGAACTGCAGGATCGCGTGCTCGGTGTCGACGATCCGTGCGAACGTGATGGGCTTGCCGACGTCGTGGCTCTCCAGCTGCGCGAGCTCCTCACGGCGCTCGTGAAGGAGCTCGACGACCTTCAGCAGGACGCGCGACCGCTCCCGGCCGCTGAGGCGAGACCAGACACCGGAGTCGAACGACTCGCGTGCGGCGGCGACGGCCGCATCCACGTCGGTCGTCGTCGCCCAGGCCACCGAGGAGATCACGCGACCGGTCGCCGGGCTGATCACGTCGCGTCGGGCGCCGTCGGACGCCTCACGCCACTGACCACCGATGAAGAGCCGGCCGGGAGGGAAGTGGACACTGCTCGTGACAGCTGGGGGTGTGTCGGTGATGGTCATGACCGTCCTCTCATCGTTGAGAAACGCCCGGTCGTCGGTCGGGAGCCGAACCTCCGGCACCGAGCGCGACCTTCAGGCTTCCTGATGATAACGCGATCCCGCCGCGATTGTTCTCGATCTCCGCCAGGGAACCGAGAGGGCGAGCCTGCGTCGGACCCCGACGCCCGTGGCCACCTACGGCCGAGGCCGCGCGATCACCGGCGTGCCGTCGTGGAAGGCGTGCTCGGCGCCCTCACCGCCCGCCGGTCCGATCGGCAGCACCTTGAGCGAGCGGCCGGTCGCCGCGAAGCCGATGTCGGCGAACCGGCGGGCGGTCCCGACGCGCTCGACGGTCGGCTCGCCGTACTCGGTGGTCCGCTGGCGGGGCGTGCGCCCGATGGCCGCCACCATCTGCTCCAGCTCTGCGATGGTCTTCTCCGAGCCGTTGTCGGCGCCGGCCATCCGGCTGATCGTCTCCTCCATGAGCGTCCCCCCGAGGTCGTCGGCGCCGCCGCGCAGCATGACGTGGGTGCCCTCGACGCCGAGCTTGACCCAGGACGTCTGCACATGGTCGATCCGGCCGTGCAGCACGAGGCGCGCGATCGCGTGGACGGCGCGGTTCTCCTGGACCGTCGGACCGGGACGGGCGACCCCGGCGAGGTAGACCGGCGCGTTCATGTGCACGAAGGGCAGCGGCACGAACTCGGTGAAGCCGCCGGTCTCGTCCTGGATGGCGGCGAGGGTGCGCAGGTGCGCGACCCAGTGCGAGGGGTTGTCGACGTGGCCGTACATCATCGTGGCGGACGAGCGCAGTCCGACCTGGTGCGCCGCCGTCACGATCTCGATCCACGTGGCGGCCGGCAGCTTGCCCTTCGTGAGCAGCCAGCGGACGTCGTCGTCGAGGATCTCGGCGGCCGTCCCGGGGATGGTGTCGACGCCTGCCTCGCGCACCTCGGTGAGGAACTCGCGGAACGACAGGCCGGTGCGGGCGGCGCCGTTGACGATCTCCATCGGACTGAACGCGTGCAGGTGGATGTCCGGGCGGCGAGCCTTCACCTCACGGGCGAGGTCGAAGTAGGCGGTACCCGGCAGGTCCGGGTGGATGCCGCCCTGCATGCAGATCTCGGTCGCGCCGATCGACCACGCCTCATCGACGCGATCGCCGACCTGCGCGATCGACAGCGTGAACGCGTCGGCGTCCGTACGGCGCTGGGCGAACGCGCAGAACCGGCAGCCGGTGTAGCAGACGTTGGTGAAGTTGATGTTCCGGTTGACGACGTAGGACACGACGTCGCCGTTGACGTCCGCGCGGATGCGGTCGGCGAGCGTGGCGAGCGCCTCGAGGTCGGCACCCTGGGCGCCGAAGAGGGTGAGGTACTCGGTGTCGGTGAGTCCTGCGGGGTCGGTCTCGGCTCGCAGGAGCGCGGCGCGGACTGCGGGGTCGGAGCCGGAGGTGAGTGGGACGGGTGCCGCGCCGCGGCGGGCCGCGACCTGCCCGGCGGCTTCGCCCGACGTGGTGGCCTGCGGCTGCCCGGTCCCGAGCGCCTCCTCGCGGAGCGCCTGCCAGTCGCCGTAGACCGCGTCGAAGTCGCCGCGGCGGTCGCCCGTGCGGCCGACGGTGTCGATCTCGACGTGCAGGTCGACACGGCCGGACGAGCCCCACTGCGGGTCGGGCTCCTGCCACGGCCGCCCGACCGGGACCTGACCCTCGACCGCGAGGCCGTCGTCGTCCGCGAGCGCTCGCAGGTGCGGCAGGACGCGCGGGTCGATCCACGGCTCTCCCGCGCGCACGTAGTGCGGGTGCGCGGTGAGCCGCTCGCGGAGCGCGAACCCGGCCTCTGCGGTGAGCCGCGCGAGGTCGTCGACGTGCGGCCACGGTCGCTCCGGGTTGACGTGGTCCTGCGTCAGCGGGCTCACACCGCCCCAGTCGTCGATGCCCGCACGCACCAGCAGACCGAGCTCGGCCGGGTCGGTGAGGTTGGGCGGCGCCTGCACGCGCGCCCGCGGACCGAGCACGAGTCGGGTGACCGCGACCGCAGCGGCGTACTCCTCGGTCGCGAGGTCGTCGGCCGCACGCATGACGGTGCGGTCCTTCGCCCGGAAGTTCTGGACGATCGTCTCCTGGACGTGGCCGTGCCGGCGGTCCGAGGCGCGGATCGCGAACATCGCGTCGACGCGCTCGGCGTACGTCTCCCCGATGCCCAGCAGCACCCCGGTCGTGAACGGGACCCCCGAGCGGCCGGCGTCCTCCAGGACCCGCAGCCGCAGCGCCGGGTCCTTGTCCGGCGAGCCGTGGTGCGCCTGACCGGGGGTGGTCCACAACCGGCTGCTCGTGGTCTCGAGCATCATGCCCATCGACGGCGCGACCGGCTTGAGCCGCTGGATCTCCTCCCACGACATCACCCCCGGGTTGAGGTGCGGGAGCAGGCCGGTCTCCTCGAGGACGCGGATCGCCATCGCGCGCAGGTACGCGAGCGTCGAGTCGTAGCCGTGCGCGTCGAGCCACTCGCGTGCAGCCGGCCAGCGGTCCTCAGGCCGGTCCCCGAGCGTGAACAGCGCCTCCTTGCAGCCCATGGCGGCACCCTCGGCGGCGATCGCGAGCACCTCGTCCGGAGAGAGGTACGGCGCCCGACCTTCACGCGTGAGCTGAGTGGGCGTCTGGGCGAACACGCAGTAGTGGCAGCGGTCGCGGCACAGGTGCGTCAGCGGGATGAAGACCTTGCGCGAGTAGGTGATCACCCCGGGGCGGCCCGCTCGCTCGAGTCCCGCATCCCGCACCCGACCCGCTGCCGTGAGCAACCGGTCGAGGTCGGCGCCACGGGCGTGCAGCAGCGTCTCCGCCTCGGTGCGGTCCAGGGTCACTCCGTCGTCGGCACGGCGCAGGGCACGGCGGAGGGCGGAGGAGGACGGGACAAAGGACTGCTTGACAGGCATGGGACCTCGCGGGTGCGGGGTGCGCGCGGGCCGAGAGCGCACCGATGGATGTGCCAACAACCGGTTCGCTCGGCCCAAGTCCAGGCGTCGTGGCGAGGAAGTGGTCCCACCCTGCCTCCCGTCGGACGGGCGGTCAAGCGACGAGGTCGCGTGCGCGAGGGAGCATCGTGGTCGCGGCGGTACGGGTCTGCACGAGCTCCGGCCAACGGCTTGCTCCGCTCGTCGGAGCACCCTCGGGCCGGGTATGCCCGGCTCAGGGGCGGTGGGACCGGTCGGGTGTCGGCGCCTGCCCTGACGCGTCGAGGAGGCCGGCGTCACGGGCGCGCAGCGTGCGGATCGGGGCCTTCGAGAGGTGGGTGACGAGCAGCCCTGGTTCCACCCCCAGGGACGGTCCGCGTTCTCCGTCGGGGCCCCAGAAGCCGCTGCCGCCGCATGAGGTCCAGCTCGGGCCCGTCCCGGCGAGGTTGGCGAGCACGACGTGCATGCGGTGGTCCATCGCGCGGGCGGCCATGTGGACGTCGAGGCGGCGTTCCTGACCGCTCGTGTAGAGCGCCGACACGGCGTACACGTCCGCACCGGTGCCGGCTGCCCGGAGCGCGTGGGTGGGAACGGCTGCGTCGGCGCAGACCGCAAGCGCGACCCGGTAGCCGTCGACGACCAACGGCGCACCGGGCGTGTCGGGAACGAACCGATCGCGCTCAGCCCCGTGCAGGTGCTGCTTTCCCTGGATGACCTGCCGGTCAGGACCGACCGCGATGGACGCGAGGAGACGCCGTCCGTCATCAGCGATCACGGGGGCACCAACGATCACGTTCAGGCCCGTCGCCGTCACCGCTTCCCGGATGGGTTCGCATCGGCGATCGCGCTCGGTGACCCACCGGGCCTCGTCGTCGAGAGCGTCGACGTCATAGCCGACAAGGGACAGCTCACCGAACACCACGAGCTGCGCACCGCGCACGGCCGCTTCGTGGATGAGGGCCGCCGCGTGCTCGGCGTTGGCGCCCACGTCACCAGGGACGGGCGCGACCTGGGCGACAGCGACGACGAGCGGCGGCACATCCACGCAGGGATATTAGCCGCCAGGACTCGCCCCTGCCCGCCCGTCGCGGGCGTCACCCCTGCCGGTGCTGCGTGAACGCTGGCAGGATGGTGGTGACGAAGCGCGAGGCCCGCTGCCGAGGAGGTGGTGGCATGGCGCACCTGACGCACGCGTGCGACCCCAGCCGCCGGGCACGGTCGTGGCTCCCACCCAGGGCGGACGTCCGATGAAGGCGCGCCTGCTCGGCTTCGGGTCGCTCGAGGTCGATGGACGCCGCTACCGGCACGACGTCGTCATCGACGCCGGTGTGGTCCGTCGCCGAGACAAGAAGCCGTCGAAGCCGCTCGCCGCCCGGTACGGCCACACGCCGCTGTCCGCCGCCGAGGACCTGCCATGGGCAGGCCGGACGCTGATCATCGGGACCGGCGCTCACGGTGCGCTGCCGATCGCACCCGAGGTCGAGCAGGAGGCGCTTCGTCGGGGTGTCACCATCGTCGCAGCCTCGACCGAGGACGCCTGCAGGCTGCTGGACGAGCTCGAGGACTGGGACATCAACGCCGTCCTCCATGTCACCTGCTGAGAGGCGAGCGCTGCGCTATCCCATGCGACCCCAACTGCTTCGCCGTCAGCACTGGCGATCATCACCTGGATCGAACGCACCTACCACCGCCGCCGCAGGCAAGCCCGCCTGAGGCCTGGACTTCGACGGACTCAGCCCGCGGTGCTTGGCCCGAGAGATCAAGGAGTGGCTCGCCTGCGGGCTACCGGCCGGCCTTCTCGGCTGCCGACGGGGCAAGCGTGCGGGTACGCCGTCGGCTGATGAGCAGGACCACCGCCACCACCGGGCCCCACAGCACGAGGATGAGGCCGGGACCGAAGCCCTCAGGACCGACGAGGACGCTGGAGACTGCGAAGGCCCCCGCGACGGCAGACAGGACGGACATCGCCCGGTGCCCCCACAGGTCGCTCCTGGCCAACAGCCACGCGATCACCAGGACCGAGGCCCCGAGGAGGACAGCGGCCGGGGCGTGGAGCCCGTCACGAGAGAGGACCGCAGCTCGGGCGAGCTCAGGGTCGACGACGTCCCGGAGCCCGTCGGCGGCCATGCCGGAGGCTGCCAGGACAGGCCACAGGCGGACACCTTCTGCCCCCACGTAGATCGCCGTCGATGCGCCCGCCAGGGTGATGGCCAGGATGGCTGCCACGTCCAGCCGTCTGCAGGCTGCGCGGACGACGGCCACCAGCAGTACCAGCAGGATCACCCACTGGACGACGCGCAGCATCGTGTTCAGAGGGATGCGGCCGAAGTTGTCGACGTAGAAGTCGATGAAGTCCTGGCCTGGGGCCGCAGGCTCCGGCGACTCGGGCCGCATCCCCGCCATGCGGTCGATGAGGGTGAACCACGGCACCAGTGCCAGCCCAGCGACGGCCGCGACCAGCCCGGCCCGCCGGCGGGCCTCCACGACGTCGTGGTCGTATCCCTTCGGGCCCTCGTCGACCGAGCTCATTGCGGCCTCCTCGGGTTGATCGGGAGCCTGCAGGACTCACCGAGAGCGTGGACCAACCGTCACATCCAGAATGCTCCCCGTGGGGCCTTTCCGTCATCGTTCGACCTGGCCGTCATCGTCGCCGAGTCGCCGGCTCCGCGGGCTCCCGCCACCGACTGCCGGCCCGCGAGAAGGTCACGGCGCGATGGATCAGCGTCTCCACGACCCTGGGTCAGAGGCCGGCCTCCGAGTGAATGGGGCCACCTCCACTGCGCGGGCCGCCGGTGCCGGTGCGAGCGCGAGGCGCAATCGTGCAATGCCGTCCTCCGCTCCGTCGACGCCGGCCCACGTCCGACGATCGGCCGCGATCGCCGCGAGCATCGTTTCGAGGTGCTCCCGGTCACGTCGGCCGGCCTCGCCCACAGCGTCACTCGGCCGGATGAGGGTCGTCAGCACGGCGAAGTCGATCAGGTGTCGAGCCCTGGCTCGATCGAGGACGACGGTGTGAGCGGCGGCCTTCGCGACCAGCGCACCGAGCAGGCTCGGCCGGCGCACAGTGCCGCTGCGCCCATCGAGAACGACCTCGACGGTCTGCGTCCGGTCCAGTGCCTGCTGGGCGCCGGGCGTCTCGATCGTCGTCCCACCGGACACGCCCCGCCGCCCTGCGGCTCGCTCCCCCAGATGCCGCGGGATGAGCACGTCGATCTGCGCCGCGCCGCGCTGCCAGCGGTGCTGGTGGCCTTCCCAGGACTCGCCGGTCGAAGCGAATCCCAGCTCGACGAGGGCGGTCGTGAAGGAGTGCAGCGCGCCGGGCTCGGCTCGGACGTCGAGGACGGCGTCGACGTCGTCAGTCGGACGCGTCGGCGCGATGCCGCGCTCGATGCAGTGCAGGTGAACCATCTGGCCGCCGACGAGAGTCCACCCGGTTGGGTGGCGGTCCGCCAGGTCGAGGAGCCCGCTCCACGCCTCCCCCCTGCCCACGGCTCATCGGCGGCAGCACCACGCTCATGTGAC
>NZ_DASUIR010000057.1:0-5652 GCF_036279715.1 Cellulomonas sp.
GAGCGCCGAGGTCGAGCAGGTGGTCTTCGCGCCGGAGCTGGTCGTCCGGGCGTCGTCCGAGCGCTGAGCGCCGTTTCAGCGGGTGACTCACCGCGGGTTCCGACCTCGCGTGTGGCAGAAGCGAGCGAAGGCGGGCCCCGAGACGGGGCCCGCCTTCGCGTTGCTGCAGGTCACAGCCTCACAGGAGCAGCTGTGAGGCCCGCCTGTCAGCAGTCGTAGTACAGCTCGAACTCGTGCGGGTGCGGGCGCAGCCGGATCGGGTCGACCTCCTGCGAGCGCTTGTAGTCGATCCACGTCGCGATCAGGTCGGGCGTGAACACGTTGCCGGCCGTGAGGTAGTCGTGGTCGGCCTCGAGGGTGTCGAGCACCTCGGCGAGCGAGCCCGGGACCTGCTGGATGAGGGCGTGCTCCTCGGGGGGCAGCTCGTAGAGGTCCTTGTCGACCGGCTCGGGCGGCTCGATGCGGTTCTGGATGCCGTCGAGGCCAGCCATGAGCATCGCGGCGAACGCGAGGTACGGGTTGGACGACGGGTCCGGGACGCGGAACTCGATGCGCTTGGCCTTCGGGTTCGAACCGGTGACCGGGATGCGGATGCACGCGGAGCGGTTGCGGGCCGAGTAGACCAGGTTGACGGGCGCCTCGAAGCCGGGGACCAGGCGGTGGTAGGAGTTCACCGTCGGGTTGGTGAACGCGAGCAGCGACGGCGCGTGCTTGAGCAGGCCGCCGATGTACCAGCGCGCCATGTCGGACAGGCCGCCGTAGCCCTTCTCGTCGAAGAACAGCGGCTTGCCGTCCTTCCACAGGGACTGGTGGACGTGCATGCCCGAGCCGTTGTCGCCGAAGAGCGGCTTCGGCATGAACGTCGCGGTCTTACCCGCGGCGTGCGCGACGTTCTTCACGACGTACTTGAAGAGCATGACCTTGTCGCCCGAGATCGCGAGCTCGTCGAACCGGTAGTTGATCTCCTGCTGGCCGGCGGTGCCGACCTCGTGGTGGGCGCGCTCGACACCGAGGCCGAGGGCGTCCAGGTGCAGGCTGATCTGGTCGCGGATGTCCGAGAAGCCGTCGACCGGCGGGACCGGGAAGTAGCCACCCTTGTAGGGGATCTTGTGGCCGAGGTTGCCGCCCTCCTCCTTGCGACCGGTGTTCCAGGCCGCCTCGAAGGAGTCGATCGAGTAGAACGACTCGTTCTGCTTCGTGTGGAAGCGCACGTCGTCGAAGATGTAGAACTCGGCCTCGGGGGCGAAGAACGCGGTGTCCGCGATGCCCGTCGAGCGCAGGTACGCCTCGGCCTTGGCGGCGACCTGACGCGGGTCGCGGCTGTACGGCTCGTCGGTGTACGGGTCGACGATGTGCATGTTGATGTTCAGCGTCTTCTCGACCCGGAACGGGTCGAGGTAGGCCGTCTTGATGTCCGGGATCAGCTTCATGTCCGACTCGTGGATGGCCTGGAAGCCACGGATCGAGGATCCGTCGAACATCTGACCGTTCACGAAGAAGTCGTCAGGCAGCGAGTACGCCGGGACATTGAAGTGCTGCATCGTGCCGGGCAGATCACAGAACCGGACGTCGATGAACTTGACGTCCTCGCTCTTGATGAACGCCAGGACTTCCTCCGGCTTGCTGAACATCCGCTGCTCCTCGGTTCGATGTGCCCTGATCGGGCGCCTTGAGGCTAGGCCCGGACGGTTTCCCGGTCGTGTACCGAATGTTTCGGCGATGTTACGGCGCGCTCTCCCGTGTCACCGTCTGTCGATCCGGGAGGCGCTCGTCGACCAGGAGCAGCGTCCGGGCGGACCTACTCTCGCTCGTTAGGGTAGCGGGGTGGAGATGCGCGCGAGCATGGGTGGCTGGCTCGACGGTCCCCTCGGGGGCGCGACCGGGGCGGACGGCACGTCGCGCGGCGCGCGTCTCGGGCTCCCTGCGACCGGGTCCGGGGCTCTCGCACCGCTCGGACGCCGGATGTTCGCCCTGGTCATCGACTGGGCCGCGTGCCTCGCGATCTCCGCGGCGTTCTTCCACGGTGACGCGATGGCCACCCTCGGTGTCTTCGCGATCGAGAACGTCGTGCTCGTCGGGACCCTCGGGATGACCGTCGGCCACCGCTTGCTTCGCCTTCGCGTTGTGCGGCTGGTTCGTGCGGTCGCCGAACCAGCCGGGCCGGCGGCGCCCCCGGCACCACCCGGTCTGCTCGCGGGCGTGGTCCGCGCGGTGCTCCTGTGCCTCGTCGTCCCGGCCGTCGTGTGGGACGCCGACGGCCGCGGTATGCACGACCGGCTCGCCGGCACGGTGATCGTCCTCCGCTAGCGGGGCGTCGTCAGTCGGGCGCCTGCCACTCGATCGTGTAGCGCCAGTAGAGCCGCGATCGGAACATGCTCCCTGGCAGGGTCCGGGCGGCAGCGACGCGCACGGCGTCGTAGGTCTCGTCGGGGTCGCGCACGGGCGCGGGATGCTCCCAGTAGCCGCGCACAGCCATCGCGACGCGGTTCAGCGGGACGCTCCACGCACCCAGCGTCCGGTCGAGCGGGGACGAGGGGCGAGCAAGGCCCACGACGACGAGACGTCCGCCCGGGGCGGTCACGTCCCGGAGACGTTCGAGTCCACGGTCGAGACCGAGGTGGTGCAGCGTCGCCACGCACGCGACGAGGTCGAAGGTGCCGAGCTGTGCCGCGTCGAGGACGTCGGCCACGACGTAGTCGAGGGCTGCGGATCTCGACTCACCGGCGGCGAGCCCTCGCGCGAGCTCGATCATCGGGGTGGAGGAGTCGAGGCCTGTGACGTGACCGGCTCCTGCGGCGAGCATCCGGCGCGTGAGCAGACCCTCGCCGCAGCCGACGTCGACTGCCGTGGCGCCGGGCCGGAGTCCCCGCAGAACGACCGGGTGGAAGTGGGTGTTGTGGTTCCAGGACGATCGCACTCCGGACGCCACGGGATGCTCCCGCTCGAGGTCGACGGTGTGGCGGGGCCGTCAGCGGCCGCGCATGCCCTTGCGGTCAGGGCGCGCGCGCATGGGGTCGACGCCCTTGGGGACCGGCAGGCGGATCGCACCGAGCGCCGTCAGCCGCTTCATGACCTCGGCGACCTCCTGCTTGGTGAGGGTCGGCTTGAGGCGCTGGACGGCCCGCGGAAGCTTGCGCAGCGGCACCTGACCCTCGCCGTCGCCAGCCTGGATGATCGTGATCGGCGCGCCGGACACGACGCGCGCGGTGCGCTTGCGCTCCGCCTCGAGCAGCTTCCCGACGCGGTTCGCCGGTCCCTCGCTGACGAGCACGACGCCCGCGCGACCGACGCCGCGGAACACGAGGTCCTGCGTGCGGGGGTCGACCGCGACCGGCTCCTCCGCGAACGTCCAGCCGCGGCGGATCGTGCCGAGTGCCGCACGGGCTGCGCCCGGCTGTCCCTCGATCTGCGCGTAGGCGGCCGACTCGGCCCGGCGCGCGAGGATGAACATGCCCGCCAGCACCGCGAACGGGAGGCTGAGCAGCAGCATGTACAGCCACCGGTCGATGACCAGGCCGATGATGAGCCCGATCGCCAGGATGCCGACGACGGCGCCGAGCACGAACCACGTGACCGCCGGGTCCGTCTTGCGGGTCATCGTGTACGCCTGCCACACCTGGTGGTACCACCGGGTCTTCTTCACCTTGGGCGGCGAGGCGGGGGAGGGAGTGCTCTGACGGGCCATGAGCCGGAAGTCTACCGATCGCGGAGGGTCGTCGCGTCTACCTCGCGAGGAGGCTCGACGCCTCCTGGCGGGACGTGCGGGGCTCACCGAGATGGGCGAGGTTCGCGGGGATCTCTTCGCCACGGCGGGCCATCGCCTGACCCCACAGCCGACCGGCACGGTACGACGAGCGGACCAGCGGCCCGGCCATCACGCCGAGGAACCCGATGCGCTCCGCCTCCTGGGACAGCTCGACGAACTCCTCGGGGCGGACCCAGCGGTCGACGGGATGGTGGCGGACGGACGGGCGCAGGTACTGCGTGATGGTCAGCAGGTCGCAGCCCGCGTCGTGCAGCGCGTGGAGCGCCTCGACGACCTCGTCGTTCGTCTCGCCCATCCCGAGGATGAGGTTGGACTTGGTGACGAGACCGGCCGCGCGTGCGGCCGCGAGCACCGACAGGGAGCGGTCGTAGCGGAAGCCGGGCCGGATCTGCTTGAAGATCCGGGGCACGGTCTCGAGGTTGTGACCGAGGACCTCGGGGCGTGAGCTGAAGACCTCGTCGAGGAGCGCGGGGACCGCGTTGAAGTCGGGGATGAGCAGCTCGACACCCGTGCCGACGTTGAGCGCGTGGATCCGCCGCACCGTCTCGGCGTACAGCCACGCACCGCCGTCGTCCAGGTCGTCGCGAGCGACTCCCGTCACGGTCGCGTACTTCAGGCCCATGGCCTGGACCGACTCCGCGACCCGGCGCGGCTCGTCGGCGTCGAAGTCCGCGGGGCGACCGGTGTCGATCTGGCAGAAGTCGCACCGCCGCGTGCACTGGTCGCCGCCGATGAGGAACGTCGCCTCGCGGTCCTCCCAGCACTCGAAGATGTTGGGGCAGCCCGCCTCCTCGCACACCGTGTGCAGGCCTTCGCGCTTCACGAGTCCCTTGAGCTCGGAGTACTCGGGCCCCATGGTCGCCCGGGTCTTGATCCACGCGGGCTTCTTCTCGATGGGGGTCGCGGCGTTGCGGGCCTCGACTCGGAGCATCCGGCGGCCCTCAGGAGCGATCGTCACGTTCCTCACCCTACGCGAGCCGCGACGTGCAGGTCGGGGCCGCTTGCGCAAGGGGACCTCCGGCCCAGGCGAAGGACCAGGTCAGGGGGCAGCATGGCGAGACGGAGCACGGGACAGCTCCCCTCGCGCACGCCCCGAGGAGGTTCGACATGCGGATCCTGGTCACGGTGGCGTCGCGCCATGGTGCGACGCGCGAGATCGGCGAGGTCGTGGCCGAGGTGCTGCGGGAGGCCGGCCACGAGGCCGACGAGCTCGACCCCGACGAGGTTCGGGACGTCGAGACGTACGACGCCGTCGTTCTCGGCTCGTCGGTGTACGTGGGACGGCTGGCGGCAGCGCTGCGCGAGCTCGTCGACCGCGAGGCGGGTCGGCTCGCGGCGCGCCCGGTCTGGCTCTTCTGGTCCGGACCCGTCGGCGACCCGCTCGTGCCGCCCGCCCAGCCCGACGACGTCGCCACGGTCGCGACGCGAACGGGTGCGCACCCGCCGCGCTGCTTCTCCGGGCGTCTCGACCGCCAGAAGCTCGGACTGGCCGAGCGCGCGCTCGTCGCGATGATCGACGCCGAGCAGGGGGACTTCCGCGACATGGAGGACGTGCGCGCCTGGTCGCAGTCGATCGTGGACCAGCTCGCCGGGAGGCCGCCGCGCCGATGACGGCGCGGGGAGCGGCGGGCGGTGATGCGGGGAGCCTCAGGCCGGTACCGCGGACGCCGGCGCCGTGGACCTGCCCGCTGCGGTCACCTCGGCGAGGGCGACCGGGAGATGCGCGCGCACGAGGGGGAGCGCCTCGGCGATCGTGACGCGGCGGCCCGCCTCGAGCGAGAGCGACGTCACGTCCGCGTCCGCGATGCCGCACGGCACGATGCGGCCGAAGTCGGTGAGGTCCGGGTCGCAGTTGAGCGCGAAGCCGTGCATGGTCACGCCGCGCG
>NZ_DASUIR010000058.1:0-13461 GCF_036279715.1 Cellulomonas sp.
ATCGACCCGCCGCGCGAGACGATGCCCGTCACGCGCCCCGCGGTCAGCGGGACGTACCGGAGCAGCACGCCCGCATGGACGGTCATGTAGTCGACGCCCTGCTCGCACTGCTCGATCACCGTGTCGCGGTAGATCTCCCAGCTCAGGGCGGTGGGATCACCCTTGACCTTCTCGAGCGCCTCGTAGATGGGCACCGTGCCGACAGGGATCGGCGAGTTCCGCAGGATCCACTCGCGGGTGAGGTGGATGTCCTTGCCGGTTGAGAGGTCCATGAGCGTGTCGGCGCCCCACCTCGCCGCCCACACCATCTTCTCGACCTCGTCCGCGATCGAGGACGTGACGGCGGAGTTGCCGATGTTCGCGTTGACCTTGACGGCGAACGCCTTGCCGATGATCATCGGCTCGCTCTCCGGGTGGCGGTGGTTCGCGGGGATGACGGCCCGGCCGCGCGCCACCTCGTCCCGGACGAGCTCGACGGGCAGCCCTTCTCGCGCGGCCACGTACGCCATCTCCGGGGTCACGATCCCTGCCCTGGCCCAGACCAGCTGCGTGGCGGCACCGTCCACAGGCTCCGGGCGGGCCCACCCGTCACGGGTGCGGTCCAGCCCGACCTCCAGGTCGATCAGGGCGTCCGCGTCGGTGTACGGGCCCGAGGTGTCGTAGACGTCGAGGTGCTCGCCGTTGGTCAGGTTGACCCGCCGGACCGGCACCTGCAGCCCCGGGAAGCCCGGGACGTCGCCGTGGCGTTTGGTGCTGCCGGCGATCGCGCCGACGGTCACAGCGGACACAGCTGAAGGACTCGCATTGCGCATCGTGACGCTCTCCCTACGCCGGCATGACCCGGACAGGTTCAACGGTCGACGGCCCTAGCCGTCCTCTCAGCCCGCTGGTGCGGACTCCCGTGCTCAACTGACCCGGCGAGACTATCGCAACCCCAACGAGCACACGTGCGGGTGGTTAGCACTGTCCACACGGCGCGCGTGGCGATCCACGCGACCACCGTCCGCACGAGGCTAAGTTGGCGGTGTGATAGAAAAGTTCGTCTGGCTAATCAGATCTGACCAGCGGGGGAGCCATCGTGCCGAAGCGTGAGCGAAGCACCGCGACCACGAGCACGCTGGCGCGGGTCAACCAGACCGCCATCATCGAGGCGCTCCGCGGCATGGGGGCGCTGTCCCGACAGCAGCTGGGCGCGCTGACCGGGCTGAGCCCTGCCACCATCAACCGGCTGACGGCAACGCTGATCGAGGAGGGCGCCGTCGTCCAGGCAGGGCATGTGCCCTCGACGGGTGGGCGACCGGCGGTGCTCCTGCGCTATGCGGGGGGTTCGCGGGTGGTGGCCGCGATCCAGGTGCGCGCCGACCGGGCCACCGGGATCCTCGTGGACTTCGACGGCCAGGTCATCTTCCGTCGTGAGGTCGACTTCGGCCCTCAGCTGATGGCGCAGTCCTCCGGGGGAGCCGGCGACGAGGAGCGAGAACGGGATTCGAACGTCAGGCTCGAGAAGACCCTCGCCCTGTTCGACGACCTGATCGCCACGGCTGCGACGATGGGGACCCCGTGCCTGGCCGCGGGTATCGCCGTTCCCGGTGTGGTGTCCCACCCGGATGGCCGCGTGAGCCGGATGCCCGAGCTCGGCTGGTCGGACGTGCCGCTCGGCCAGATCTTCCGGGCGCGAACACCACTGCCGATCGTGGTCGAGAACGACGCGAACGCGCTCGCCTTCGGGGAGTTCCACCGCGGTGCAGGGCGCGGCCTGAGCAGTCTCGTGGCCCTGGTCCTGGAGAACGGCCTCGGTGCCGGCATCATCACCAACGGGCAGCTGCACCGCGGCGCCCGCGCGGAGGCCGGCGAGATCGGCTACTTGCTGATGGACCGATTCTCGCTGTCGCGCTCCTACTCGGACATCGGAGACCTCGAGGACCGCGTCGGCTCGATCGCGCTGACGCGGCGGGCGCGGGAGTCCGGGCTCCCGGTGCCGGAGCGCGGCGTCACCGCCGAGTACGTGTTCACGCTGGCGAAGTCCGGTGACCCTGCGGCCGTGGCGATGGCCGACGAGATCCTTGACATGGTCGCGATCGCGGTCGCGGCCATGGTCGTCATCCTCGACCCCGAGCTCGTGGTCGTCGGCAGCAGCTTCGTCGGCAGCGCAGAGACCGTCATCCCCGGGATCCAGCAGCGGCTGTCTGGGCGGATCACGCGGGTCCCGAGGATCGTTGCCGCGGCACACCGCAAGGACGCGGTGCTGCTCGGCGCGGCCGAGCTCGCAGCGGCCGAGGTCAACGGCTTCGCGTACTTCGCGACGACCAGCGGCGCGGCGCCCGGCGTCCAGGCGACCGCCTGACGAGAGCAGCCTTCCCCGCTCGATCATGTCGGGGTCTGCCGCGTCCTTGACACACACGCTCCATCAGGACTAACGTCCCGAATACTTCTTCTCACTTCGACACGAAAGAAGTAGCTCTCATCCCGGCACCTCACTTCTCTGGAAGGCGACCGTTGATCGTCGGCATCGATATCGGTGGGACCAAGACCCACGTGCGCGTCGAGGAGGACGGAACGGCCGTGCTCGACACAGCCGTCCCCACGAGCTCCTGGCAGCACGGCGGCCTCCTCGACGACGACGAGAACGCCACGCGGCTCCTCGCCCTGTTCGCGGGCGTCGCGGGGTCTGGCTCGGCTCCGCTCGTGGTCGGTGCGCACGGTCTCGACAGCGAACGGCAGGCACGCGAGTTCCATCGGCTGCTGGCAGCCCGGCGCGACGGCTGGGTCCAGGCGGTCAACGATGTCGAGCTCCTCGCGCCGGCCGCCGGCTTTCACGACGCCATCGCCGTCATCGTCGGGACAGGGTCGAAGGTCGTCGCCCACACCGCCGAGGGCACGGCGGTGTCCGCTGGCGGGTACGGCTACCTGCTCAACGACCCGGGCAGTGCCGCATCGCTGGCCCGCGAAGCCGTCCGCGCCGTCATCGAGGCGTGCGACGAGGGTGCCTCGCCCGACACGCTCGGTCGAACGTTGATGGCCCACTACGGCGTCGACGACGAGGTGGCCCTCTGCTACGAGTTCACTGCCGACGCCACCCTCGCCTCATGGGCGGCGATCGCCCCCCTCGTCTTCGCGGCCGCCGACTCCGGCAGCGAGCTCGCCGTGGCCGTGATCGATGCCGCCGCGAAAGAGCTCGCTCGCGGCGTCGGCCAGGTGCACGCCCGCGGCGCGGCGGGCACCGACGTCGTGTGTGCAGGAGGGGTGATCGTCAACCAGCCGCGCCTGTACCGCGCCCTGGTCCGACACGTCGGCGACCTCGGCCTGGGCCTGTCCGTGCACCTCGTCGACGTACCCCCGGTCATCGGAGCCATCGCCCTCGCCCGCAAGTCTCGTACCCCCGCACCGTCTAAGTGATCAAGGAGGATCAGATGAGCACGAACACCAGTCGGATCAAGGCAGTCAGAGTCGGACTCGGAATCGCGACAGCTCTCACGCTGGCGCTGTCGGCCTGCAGCGTGACCGGCGCGACGTCCAAGAGCGCCGGCAACGAGGGCGACGGCACCGGGACGATCAACGTCCTGCTGATGAAGCAGGCGGGCTACTCCGAGGACGACGTGGCCACGATGGTCAAGCAGTTCGAGGCCGCCAACCCCAAGATCACCGTCCAGACGACCTTCGTGTCCTACGAGGCGCTGCACGACAAGATCGTGACGTCCGCCCCGGCCGGGACGTATGACGTCGTTCACCTCGACGTGATCTGGCCGTCGGAGTTCGCGTCCAAGGGGCTGATCACGGACGTTACCGACCGCTTCCCGGCCAGCTGGAAGACGGACATGCTCGGGGGCGCCTTGAGCTCGGCCGAGTACCAGGGCAAGTACTACGGGGTGCCGTGGGGCCCGTCGACCAAGCTGTTCTTCTTCAACAAGGACATGGTCGCCAAGGTCGGGGCGACCGAGGCCGACCTGAAGACCTGGGACGGCGTCCTTGCCGTGGCCAAGAAGATCAAGGATGCCGGGATCGTCACCTACCCCCTCGCGTGGAGCTGGTCGCAGGCTGAGGCGCTCGTCTGCGACTACGCCCAGATGCTCGGCTCGTTCGGTGGCACCTTCACGGACGCCAACGGCAAGCTCACCGTCAACAACGGTCCGGGGGTCGAGGCGCTGACCTGGATGAAGCAGACCATCGACGACGGCCTGACCGACCCGGCATCCCTCACCTTCCTCGAGGACGACACCGACAAGTCGATGGCCTCGGGCAAGACGGCGATGGAGATCAACTGGGAGTCCACGTTCCGCGACCTCAGCGATCCCTCGATCTCCACGATCGTGGGCAACGGGGCCGTGACCGCGACACCGGCAGGTCCCGCCGGCGACCACCCTGGTGTCAACGGTTCGATGGCTCTGGCGATCGGGGCGAAGTCCACCCACCAGCTCGCCGCCTGGAAGTTCATCGAGTACATGACCAGCGCACCGGTGCAGGAGCAGTTCGTGACCAGCTCGATGACCAACTGGAAGGCCAGCTACACCAAGCCGGAGATCACGAAGAACAACCCAGACGTCTTCAAGGCGGCCGGTCCGGCCTACGACTCGATGATCCTTCGCCCGCAGGTGGCGAACTACAACTCCGTGTCGCAGATCCTGCAGCTGGAGATCCAGAATGCCCTCCTGGGCAAGAAGACGCCCCAGCAGGCCATGGATGACGCGGTCAAGGCCGCCAACGGTCAGGGCTGACATCGTGTCGGTCGCCAGCGTCACGACGCGAGCCACGGTTCCCCCGCGGGGAGCAAAGGCACCACGACAGAAGAAGGAGAAGCAGGGGCGGCTGGCCTTCTGGCTGCTGCTGCCGGCGGGCGTGGCCGTCTTCGGCGTGATCATCTACCCGGTCATCCGCACCCTGATCATCTCCTTCTTCGACGTCAATTCGGCGCTGGCGACCGTCACACCGTTCGTGGGGCTCCGGAACTACACCGACGTCCTGACGAGCGGATCCTTCTGGGCTGCCATGGGCCGCACCCTGTACTTCACGCTCGTCTCGACGGCCCTGGAGCTCGCCCTCGGCCTGGTCGTTGCGGGGCTGCTCAACGCGAAGCTCAAGGCGCGGTGGCTCTTCCGTGCTGTGGTCGTCATCCCGTGGGCCATCCCCACGATCGTCAACGCGGCCATGTGGAAGGGCATCTTCAACGCCCAGTACGGCGCGCTCAACGCGATGCTGACCCAGCTCGGGATCATCGACCAGTACCAGGCGTGGCTCGGCGACCCTGGCACGGCGCTCAACATGGTGATCTTCGCCGACGTGTGGAAGACGACCCCGCTGGTCGCCTTCTTCCTGCTCGCGGGACTCAACTCCATACCGGGTGAGCTGTACGACAGCGCCAAGATCGACCGGGCCAGCTGGCCGCGCATCTTCCGCTCCATCGTGCTGCCGATGCTGGTCCCGTCGATCTCGATCGTCCTGGTCCTGCGCACCATCGAGGCCTTCAAGGTCTTCGACATCATCTATGCGATGACGCGAGGCGGTCCGGTCAACGGCACGCAGACGGTCGCCTACTACGCCTACATGACGGCCTTCTCCGACCAGAAGTTCGGGCTCGGCTCAGCGCTGTCCTTCGTCATCGTGCTGGTGATCCTGGTCTTGACCACCATCTACCTGCGCGTGCTCCGCCGATCGGAGATGAGCCTGCTGTGAGACGAGCCCGGCGTTACTCGATTCTTGTGCACGCGGGTGCGGGGATCGTGTCGATCGCGATCTTGGCCCCCTTCGTCTGGATGATCATCGCCAGCGTCTCCTCGCAGCGCATGCTCATCACGACCCCGCTGCGATGGCTGCCCGACAAGCTCTACCTCGACCGGTACACGCAGATCCTCAGCAGCGACGAGGGGAGCATCGGGCCGGGCTTCCGCGCGGCGCTCGTCAACTCGACGGTCGTCGCCGTCGGGACGGTGGCGATCTCCATGGTTGTCGGGATCCTCGGCGCGTACGCGTTCGCGCGCCTGAGGTTCAAGTTCCGACGTTCGGTGCTCGCCATGTTCCTCGTCACCTACATGCTTCCGCAGGTTGCGCTGCTCATCCCGCTGTACCTGATCCTCAGCTCGCTCGGCCTGCTGGACACGAAGATCGGCCTGATCCTCGTCGACTGCGCGCTGGTCATCCCGTTCGTCCTGTGGATCCTCAGCAACTACTTCCTCACGATTCCGGTCGAACTCGAAGAAGCAGCACGGATCGACGGCACGAGCCGCCTGGGCGCGCTGTTCCGCATCGTCCTGCCCACGGCTCGACCGGGCATCTTCGCCGCGATCATGTTCGCGTTCCTGCTCGCGTGGGACGAGTTCATGTACGCCCTGATCTTCACCTCGTCGAGCGCAGCCAAGACCCTTCCGGTCGTGATCTCCGAGTTCGCCGGGCGGTACACGACCGACTTCGGGCTCGTGGCCGCCGGCGGAATCCTCGCAGCACTGCCGCCGATCGTCGTGGCCGTCGCCTTCCAGCGGTACGTCGTCAGCGGCATGGCGGCCGGCGGCGTCAAGGGCTAGCTACGCACGACAACGAAGCTTCATTCACGGCGATTCACGGAGGCCTGATGTTCACCAAGATTCCCTACGCCGAGGCGATGTCTACGCAGGCGGCGAGCCTGGCGGTGGCCTACAGCTCGCTGCAGCAGGACCTCGAACGCTGCACGCTTGCGCCCTGGCAGGCAGGCGAGACGATCGGCGTGGTGGCGATGGGCGCCTCGAGCCACTCGGGACACGCTCTGGTGTCGGTGCTCGCGGCCGCCGGGGTGAGGGCCGTCAACCTCGTCGCGTCCGACCTCCAGCTGGCCGCGCCGGGGTTCCAGCCCGCCGACCACTACCTGATCGTGTCGGAGTCAGGGCGCAGCCCGGAGCCGATCGCTGCCGGGCGCGGGCTGATGGTCGGGCGACGGATCGGGATCAGCAACGACCCGACGGCCCCGCTGGCTGAGGTCGTGGACGTCTCGCTGAGCCTCGGCGGCTTCGACGACTCAGGGGTCTACACCTCCGGCTACACCGCGACCCTGCTGGCGTATGCACTGCTGCTCGACCGGGTGGGCGTGGTCCCGGCGGGCCCGCAGGTCGCTGCGATCCCGGACATCGTCACGACGGCGCTGGAGACGTATGAGGAGGTCGCGGCGCGGGTCGCGCGGATCGTGGCCGGCGCGTCCTCGATCGACGTGATCGGACGCGGCACCTCGTTCGCCTCGGCGGCCGAGGTGGCGTTGATGTTCCGCGAGGGCCTGCGGATCCCCAGTGCGGCGTTCGAGACCTACCAGTACCTGCACGGCCCGATGGAGCCGATCAACGACAGCACCGTGCTGCTCGTCTACGGCGACGGGCGGGAGCTGACCGTGCCGGACGCAGCACTGGCGTCGGGCGCCCACGTCGTTCTGGTCACCACCGCCCCGGAGCGCGACGTACCGTCCGCCGGCCACCCGCGGCTGACCATCGTCCGGCTCGCACCCGATCTCGAGGGTTTCGTGCGCCCGATCGTCGAGGTTGTCATCGCGCAGCTCGTCATGGCGCACGCCATCGAGAGCAAGGACTTCACGCTCGACGACTTCCTCTACGCCCAGAGCGACACCAAACTGGTCGACAGCCCCGTCGCCGACTGAACGACCGCGGGGGAGCGCCCCACGCGGCCGAGCTTGACGAAAGGTGCACATGTCCATCGTGACATTCCCGGGTGTCCCGTTCCCTCTGCTGAGCGAGGGGCACGCATCGGGTCACGAGCCCCGGGCCGTGGCCGACGGCGTCGAGCTCACGGCAGCCCCGCGAGCCGACCTGTTCCTCGACCCTGGCGGGTTCGACGTCGCACCCGACGCCGAACGGTTCCTCGCCTCGGTCTCCGGGGACTTCCAGCTGAGAGCACGGGTCAGTGTGGACTTCCGCAGCACTTTCGACTCGGGCGTCCTGATCGGCTACGTCGACGAGTCCACCTGGTTCAAGATCTGCGCCGAGCTCGATCCCGTTGGCGTGCCGCGAGTCGTGTCCGTCGTGACGCGTGACGGTGCATCGGACGACTCCAACGGCTCACCCCTCTCGCAGGGTTCCGCTCATCTGCGGATCTCGCGACTCGGGCGGGCGTTCGCCCTGCACACCTCAGACACCGGCGAGTCGTGGAATCTGGTGCGGTACTTCGCACTGGGCATCCCCGACGACCGACCGATCAAGATCGGCATGCTCGCACAGTCCCCGACTGGAGAGGGCACGGTGGTCCGCTTCGAGGACGTCCAGTTCAGCACCGATCGACTGCAGAACGTCCGCGACGGGTCTTGACGCAGCCGGAGCCACGACGGTGCGAGCATCTCGCGTGGTCGTGCCGGCCGGCGACAAGGGATGCGGCGCACAACGCAGCCGCCGTTGGTAGCCTCGCGGCGTGATCGCCACCGGTTCAGGTTCTCGACTCTTGCTCCTCACCCTCGGCGGGACCATTGGCTCGGAGTCGGGTGCGCAGGCCGGTGTCAGGGGGCTGGTGCCGATAACTGGCGCGGACGCATTCGTCGCGGAGCTGGCGCCGTGGTTGGACGGCATCGACGTGGTGCCGCGGGGCTTTCGGATGCTGCCCTCATCGTCGCTGCTGCTTGAGGACCTGCTGGCACTGCGGGCCACCATCGAGGATGCGGCCGGTGAGGGATTCGACGGTGTCGTGGTTGCCCAGGGGACCGACACGTTGGAGGAGACCGCGTTCGTGCTCGACGTGCTCGGTGCAGCGAGCAGGCTGCCGGTGGTCGTGACAGGCGCCATGCGGGACCGTGAGGCGCCAGGTCCCGACGGGCACGCCAACCTCGTTGCCGCCATCGACGTCGCGCGCAGCCCGGACGCGCGCCGACACGGTGTCCTGGTGACGTTCGCGGACGAGGTGCACGCAGGGCGGTACGTCCGCAAACGGTCTGCAACCCACTCAGGAGCGTTCACCTCGGCGCCGTGGGGGCCGCTCGGGCTTGTGCATGAGCGGCAGGCGCACCTGCCGTTCGTGGCCCGAAGCTCGCCCGTCTTGGCCGCACCACCGTCCACCACATCGGTACCAGCCGTCGCGCTCATCGGCACCGGCGTCGGCGACGACCTGCGCGTGCTGCAGGCGCTGCCCGACCTCGGATACGCCGGTGCGGTGCTGGAAGGCATGGGCGGCGGGCACGTCAGCGTCGGCGCCGTCGAGGCCGCACTCGCGGCCGCCACATCTCTTCCGCTGGTGCTGTGCAGTCGGGCCGGCGTCGGCCCCACCATGCGAGGCACCTACGGCTATCCGGGTGGCGAGATCGACCTGCTCGAGCGGGGTCTCCTGTGGGGTGGGTTCCTCACTGGTCCCAAGGCTCGCCTGCTGCTCACGCTGTGTCTGATGAGCGCGCCCGACGACCTCCCGGGAGTGTTCGGGCACTACGTCTGGTAGCTCCCTCTCCGGGGTGGCCATCGGCGGCGTCGTCTGCACGCAGGAGGTCGAGGAAGGCTGCGGCGGCGGGGCTCGGGCAGTCGGGAACCGCTGCCGCCACGGTCCAGACGGGCTGGTCTCCGTGCAGCGGGGTGACGTGCAGGACGTCGGGGCGCTTGGCTGCGATGGGCGCCGGCACGATGGCGATGCCGAGGTTCTGACCGATCAGGTCGAGCATCGTGTGGACGTCGTTCACCTCGAGCTCGACGCGGTGCGGCAGGTCGGCGGCGGCGAACGCGCGGGTCGCGAGGACCCGCGCGGCCCAGTCGGGCTTGAAGCCGATGAACGTCTCGTCCTGGAGGTCGGCGAGTGACACCGATTCGCGGGCGGCGATGGGGGAGTCGGGGTGTGTGAGGACCACGAGCCGGTCGGTGGCCATCGGTTCGAGGTGGACGCCGGCAGGGATCGGTCCGCAGACCGCGACGATAGCGAGGTCGAGCTGTCCGGACCCGACCTGCTCGAGCAGCAGCGCCGACCCGTTGAAGGTGAGACGGATGGCGACGCCGGGGTGTCGGCCGCGGAACCGTGCGAGCTCGTGGGGCAGGTCGACGGCGCCTAGGCATTGTTCGGCTCCGACGGCGATCGCGCCGCCCATCACGCCCGAGACGGCCTCGACCGCGTCGCGGGCCGCGGCAGCGCTGGCCAGGGTCCGGTGTGACTCGACGAGCAGGGCACGTCCGGCCGCGGTGAGCTCGACGCTCCGGGTGGTGCGGATGAACAGCGCGGCGCCGAGCTCGAGCTCGAGAGCGCGGATCGACGCGGACAGGCCCGACTGCGAGATGCGCAGTGTCTCCGCTGCGTGTGTGAAGTGCCGCTCCTCGGCCACTGCGACGAAGTGCTCCAGCTGGCGTAGCTCCATCGCGCCACCCTAGATCCCCGGCTCGATTGATGAGTCCTGCTTCTACGTTTCACCTGGCGCAGTCGTTGGACTTCTAGGTCGCCCATCCCTAGGTTCGGCGAGTGGGCTCGAACCGGGCCCGGTGGTTTCGACGTGAGGACTCTCCATGCAGCAGCGCACCCTCGGCGAGCGGAAGGTCTCGGCGATCGGCCTGGGCGGCATGCCCATGTCGATCGAGGGCCGGCCCGACCAAGCCCGCTCGATCGCGACGATCCACGCCGCCCTGGACGCCGGGGTCACCCTCATCGACACCGCCGACGCCTACCACCTCTCCGCCGGAGAAGTGGGTCACAACGAGGAGCTGATCGCCCGTGCCCTGCGCGAGTACGGCGCCGACACCTCCGACGTGATCGTCGCGACCAAGGGCGGACACCTGCGACCCGGCGACGGCACCTGGACGCAGAACGGTGACCCGGCCTACCTCAAGGAGGCGGCCAAGGCTTCCGCGAAGAGGCTCGGGGTCGAGGCCATCGGGCTCTACCAGTTCCACCGCCCGGACACGCGCGTGCCCTACGCCGACTCCATCGGGGCCCTCGTCGAGCTTCTCGACGAGGGCGTCATCGCACGCGCCGGGATCTCGAATGCCGACGTCGGCCAGATCGACCTCGCCGACGAGATCCTCGGCGGGCGCCTGGTCTCGGTCCAGAACCAGTTCTCTCCTCGGTTCCGCTCGAGCCTCGGCGAGCTTGAGCACTGCGCGCGCCGCGGCATCGCGTTCCTGCCGTGGAGCCCGCTCGGTGGCATCGCGAGCTCGGCAGAGCTCGCCAACCGGCACCAGTCGTTCGCGCGGGTCGCGGCCGACCACGGGGTGAGCGTCTACCAGGTGACCCTTGCCTGGGAGCTGGCTCTGGCCCCCGTGGTGATCCCCATCCCGGGCGCCTCCCGGCCGGAGTCGATCCGCGACTCTGCCGGCGCGACCGAGGTGAGCCTGACGCCCGAGGAGATCGCGGCACTGTCCCAGGCCTGACCGTCACCACAGCCCGAGGGCGCCCGCCCTGCGCGGCCCACCCCTGATCGAGGAGCACCACCCGTGCGCAGAGTTCCACTGTCCGACTCCGACGTGAACGTGCCCAACGTCGTGCTCGGCCTGATGCGGATCCAGGACAAGACCGACGAGGAGATCCGCACCCTCGTCGGTACGGCCCTGGATCACGGCATCGACTTCTTCGACCATGCCGACGTGTACGGCACACCCGTCCACGGCTGCGAACGCCGGTTCGCTGAGGCGATGCGGCTGAGCCCGACGCAACGCGCGGAGATCGTCCTGCAGACGAAGTGCGGGATCGTTCCCTCGGGCCCGTACTTCGACTTCTCGGCCGATCACATTCTCGAGTCCGTGGATGGGTCGCTCGAGGCGCTGGGGACCGACTACCTCGACATCCTGCTGCTGCATCGCCCGGACGCCCTGGTCGAACCGGAGGAGGTTGCGGAGGCGTTCGACGCGTTGCACGCGGCCGGCAAGGTGCGAGCGTTCGGTGTGTCCAACCACACCCCGGGGCAGATCGACCTGCTCCGCCGGTTCGTGCGCCAGCCCATCGTCGCCAACCAGGTCCAGCTGTCGATCACCCACGCCCCCCTGGTAGCGCACGGCGTCGCGGCGAACATGGCGGGGCTGGACCAGTCCGTCGGACGGGACAACGGCATGCTCGACTACTGCCGACTGCACGACATCACCGTCCAGGCCTGGTCACCGCTCCAGGCGGGCTTCTTCACCGGACCGTTCCTCGGCTCGCCCGAGTACCCCGAGCTCAACGCCGTCATCGACCGGCTCGCCGCCCGCCACCGGGTGCCGCCCCTCGCGATCGCCACCGCGTGGATCACTCGCCACCCCGCTCGCATGCAGGTCGTGCTCGGCACGACCACGCCGCAGCGGGTGGCTGATGCCGCAGCCGGGTCCGACCTGCCGCTGACCCGGGCCGAGTGGTACGAGCTGTTCCGCGCGGCCGGGTATGCGGTGCCCTGACATCTCTTGACCGTCGACGCAGCGTCAGGTCGGGGACGGTCCCGGCGGATCGGCGGGGGTCGGGTGCTGCCCCGGCCCCCGCCGTGTCGGGCGGACGAGCAGGCCAGGCGATCGTGAGTACGAGGCTGCCCTCGGTCCAGTCCCGTCGGCGCTTGTGGGGCTGCCGTCGCCCGTTGGCCCGGGGCTACGCTCGAACGGTCGCCCAGAGCGAGGACCAGCCGAGGAGGAGCCATGGGCCGTCTGCACATCGACCTGTTCGTCACCCTCGATGGCGTCGCGCAGGCGCCCGGTGGCCCGGAGGAGGACCCGTCCGGCGGTTTCCCCTTCGGCGGTTGGCAGGCGCCGCTGATGGACGACGTCGTCGGCCGCGAGGTGGGCGCCGGCATCGCCGACATGGATGCGCTGCTGCTCGGGCGCCGGACCTACGACATCTTCGCCGCGTACTGGCCGCACCAGGACAACGACATCGCCCGGCAGCTCAACGCCGTGCCGAAGTACGTCGCCAGCCGCGGGACGCCGGACCTGGGCTGGTCGGGGAGCAGCCTGCTCGGCCCAGATGTCGTCGCGGAGGTCCGGGCAGTGCGGGACCGGCACGAGAGCACCCATGTCATCGGCAGCATCGACTTCGTCCAGACACTGCTGGCCGAGCGGCTGTTCGATGTCCTGACGCTCTGGGTCTACCCGGTCGTGCTCGGCCAGGGCAAGAAGGTCTTCCCCGACGGCGCCCGGCCGTCCGGGCTGACGCTGCTCGAGCCGCCGGTGGCGGGAAGCGCGGGCGCGGTCATGCTGCGTTACGCCCCGACGGGCGACGACCCCGCAACCGGTGACATGACGCGTGACGACGACGGCACCTGACCGGGACCCTCCTCTCCGCCGGGCGCGGGGAACTGGCTGTCGCGGGCCGAGTCGTCGGGGGACTGGGCAACGATCGCCCACCTGCGCCGAGCACCGGCTCCGATCGATAGGCGACCCTCGGTGGGCTGCTGGCGGCGAAGCAGCGGCCTGGTCGCGCGCGTCCGTCCGAACGGGCTGGCATGAACCAGATCGTGGGCGAGTTCGAGGTCGTCGTCGGAGCGGGCAGGCTGCGGAGCGGTGCGACTGGTGTCGTGCGGTTTCCGCATCGGTGGACGCCCGAGGGCGTGACGGTCGAGTCGGCGTTCACCGGCGCTCACCTGCTGCA
>NZ_DASUIR010000059.1:0-15839 GCF_036279715.1 Cellulomonas sp.
CTGCGCCGGCTCGCCGAGGTCGCGCCACCCGCACGGTCGTGGGCGCAGCTCGCCGGCGCGCTCGTCGCCGCCCGGATCGTGCTGGTCGAGGATGCCGAGCCATCGCCGCCGCTCCGCAGGCTGCTCCGGCCGGTGATCGGCACCGCCTGGGAGACCGCGCAGGACCTCGACGCCCTGCGCAGCACGCTCCCCCGGGTCACGCGCCCCGTCCTCCGCGACCTCGACGACCCGGAGCAGCTCTGGCGCGCCGAGGCCCGCGTGCGGTCCACGGTCGAGTCCGACGGGTTCCGGCTGCTCCGCACGGCGCTGCCCGGACCCGACGTCGTCCTGGGGGCCATCGCGGTCCTGGCCGTCGACGCCTGGCGGGTCCGGGCCGCCCTCGCCGCGGCCTCGCTGGGCGCCGGTTCGAGCGAGGTGCTCGATGCCGTGGCGTGAGGCGCTGCGCCCGACGCGGATGGAACGGGTCGCCGTCGTCGCCCCGGAGGCCGGCCTGCGGCCCGCCCTCGTCGAGGTGGCCCGCAGCCGCGCGGTCGAGCTGGACCTGCCCTACGCACCGGGAGACGGGCCGGACGAGCTCGACCGGGCGCTCGGCTGCGCGGTCGCCTCCGGGCCCGTCGCGGGGCTCGTCGGGTGGGCCCCGACGCGCGAGGTGCCGGGCCTGGCCGAGCGCCTGGCCGTCCACGGGGCCGCCGCCGTACCGCTCGTTCATCCACGCGGCAACCAGCCCCCCACGCTGATCGCCGGGACGAACCGACTCTCGCGCACGCTGATCGACACCTACGGCACGGTGCCGTACGCGGACGTCGACCCGTCCCGGCTGGCCGCCCTCGCCTACGTGGTGATGTTCGGCATGATGTTCGGCGACGTCGGCCACGGCGCGGTGCTGGTCGCCGCGGGTCTCGTGCTGCGCAGCGGCAGGTTCGCCCGGCTCGCGCGGCTCCGCCGGGCGTGGCTGTTCGTGACGGGCGCGGGCCTCGTCTCGATGGTCTTCGGCGCGCTCTACGGCGAGGCGTTCGGACCGACCGGGCTGGTCCCCGTGATCTGGCTCGACCCGCTCGCCGAACCCGTGCAGCTGATGCTCACCGCGCTCGGGGTCGGGGCCGTGCTGCTCGCCGGTGCCTACGCGCTCGGGACGGTCAACCGGGTGCACGAGGGTGGCTGGGGGTACGCGCTCTACGCCCGCTCGGGGCTCGCCGGCTCCGGCCTCTTCCTCGCCGTGGGGCTGCTCGTCTGGGGAGTGACCGCGGGCATCGCTGCCCTGGTCACCGCGGGGGTCCTCGTGGGCGCCGCCGCGCTCGTGCTGACCTTCGTCGGGCTCCTCGTCGAGGCGGGCGGCGGCGGGACCGGGGCCTTCCAGGCGGTCGTCGAGGAGTTCGACACGGTCCTTCGGCTCGGGTCGAACATCGTGTCGTTCGCGCGGCTCGCCGCGTTCGGGCTCACGCACGCCGCGCTGCTGACCGTGGTCTGGGACGGCACGACCGCCCTGTGGGCTCCCGGTTGGCGCGCAGCGGCGGCCGTCCTCCTGCTCGTCGTCGGCAACGTGCTGACCTTCGGGCTCGAGGCCCTCGTCGCCGGGATCCAGGCCCTGCGGCTCGAGTACTACGAGCTGTTCTCCCGCGTGTTCCTCTCGGAGGGTCGCCCGTTCCGGCCCTGGGCCCCTGCTCTCGACGCCGACCCCGCACCGGCCGGGCCCGCATCGTCCCTCCACTCCGTCGGCTCGACCGAAGGGCGGCACCCGTGAATCCCTGGATCGCCATGATCCCCGTGGTCCTCCTCGCCACGACCGGAGCACTGCTCCTCGTCCGACGACGCCGCCGCACGGGCTTCGCCATCCTCGTCGGGGTGGACGTGGCCGTCCTCGTGGGCGCCCTCGTCGTGCTCGCGACCGTGCTCACGGGCTCGCCCGCCGACGCCACCGCCGGCGGAGCGGTCCCGGCCGCTGCGGCGACCACGACCGGGATCGGAGGGTCCGCGCTCATCGCCGCGGCGATCGCCGTCGCCGGGTCCTCCATCGGTGCGGCGTTCGCGGTCGCCTACACGGGCTCGGCGGCGCTCGCGGCCATGAGCGAACGCCCCGAGATCTTCGGGCGCGCCATGGTGGTCGTCGGTCTGGCCGAGGGCATCGCGATCTACGGCCTGATCATCGCGGTCATCCTCATCGGCAAGGCCTGAGGGGGCCCTCGCCGTGACGCGACGGTCCGTGGTGGCGCTGGGCGAGGCCGCGCTGGTCGAGGGCTACCGGCTCGCCGGCGTCGAGGTGCGCGCCGCAGACACGGCCGACGACGCCCGGCGGATCTGGGCGGACCTGCCGGGCACCGTCGCCGTCGTCATCCTCACGAGCCGGGCCGCGCGCGCCGTCGGACCAGCGCTGGCGGACCCGACGTCGCCGTTGACGGTCGTGATGCCGTCATGACCCCGCTCCCCGAGCGGTCGGTCGCGGCCCTCGACCCGGTGCGGGAGTCGCTCCTCTCGGCCGCCCGGGCGCGCGCCGAGCAGCTCGGCCGGTCCGCGCAGGAGGAGGCCGACGCCGTGCGCGCCGCCGCGCAGCACGAGGCCGACGAGATCCTCGCCGCGGCCGTCGCCGACGGCGAGCGGACGGCACGGTCGGCCGCGGCCCTGCGGTCGGCGCGGGTGCGGCGCGAGGCGCACGAGACGGTCCTGGCGCAGCGCAGCGCGATCCGGGCCGAGCTGCAGCGGCAGGTCGCCGAGGCGGCCACGGCACTCCAGTCCGACCCTCGGTACGCCGAGCTGGTGGCCCGGCTCACCGAGAGCTGCCGCGCGGTGCTCGGGCGGGACGCCGACGTCAGCCCGAGCCCGCTCGGCGGCGTCGTGGCCCGGTCCGGGAGCCGCCACCTCGACCTGTCGCTGCCCACGCTCGCTGCGCAGACGCTCGAGGCCATGGCGGACGACGTGAGCGAGGTGTGGACACCGTGACGGCAGGCGACACCGTGACCGCGCGGCCAGCCGGGGCCATCACCCGGGTCAACGGCCCGCTCGTCGAGGTCGAGGGGGTCAGCGACCTGTCGATGCGCGAGCTCGTCGCCCTCGGCCCGCGGCGGATCAGCGCCGCCACCGTCGCGATCGCGGGCGACCGGGCGACGCTGCAGGCGTACGAGTACACGGGCGGTCTGCGCGTCGGGGACCGCGCCGAGCGCACCGGCAACGAGCTCTCTGCGCTGCTCGGCCCCGGGCTGCTCGGCCAGGTGTTCGACGGTCTGATGCGGCCGCTGTCCACCGCGCCGCTCTGGCTGACGCCGGACCGGGTCCCCGTCACGGCGGACCCCGGCACCCTCGAGCGCCTCTGGACCTTCGTGCCGACGATGCAGCCCGGCGCGCACGCGTCGCCCGGCGACGTGCTCGGGACGGTGCCGGACGCGGGGGCGGTCGAGCACCGGGTCCTCGTGCCGTGGGACGTGTCCGGCGAGCTCACGTGGCTCGCGCCGCCGGGCGAGGTGCGCCCCCTCGACGTCGTGGCCCGGGTCGACGACCGGGACGTCCGGCTCGCCGAGCCGTGGCCCGTCCGGCTCGCCCGACCGTTCCAGGACCGCCCCGCCGGCGTCGTCCCGCTGCACACCGGGCAGCGGGTCCTCGACCTGCTCTACCCGGTCGCCCGCGGTGCCGCCGCAGCGGTCCCCGGTGGGTTCGGCACGGGCAAGACCGTGCTGCTGCAGCAGATCGCGAAGTGGAGCGACGCCGACGTCATCGTGTACGTCGGTTGCGGCGAGCGCGGCAACGAGATGGCCGATGTCCTCGACGGCTTGTCCAGCCTCGTCGACTCCCGCACGGGCGGTCGCCTGATCGACCGCACGGTCATCATCGCGAACACGTCGAACATGCCGATGATGGCGCGCGAAGCGAGCATCTACACCGGGGTCAGCGTCGCGGAGTACTACCGCGACATGGGGTACGACGTCGTCGTCATCGCCGACTCGACGTCCCGCTGGGCCGAGGCGCTGCGTGAGTTCGCGAACCGCAACGGCGACCTCCCGGCCGAGGAGGGCTACCCCGCGACCCTGGCCTCCGCGCTCGCCGCCTTCTACGAGCGCGCCGGCCGGGTGACGACCCTGGGCGGTCTGGATGCGTCGGTCACGCTGATCGGTGCGGTGTCGCCGCCGGGCGGTGACCTCACCGAGCCGGTCACGACCGACACCGAGCGCTTCATCCGGTCGCTGTGGCTGCTCGACCGCGACCTCGCGTACTCCCGGCACTACCCGGCCGTCAGCTGGACGGGCTCGTTCGCTCGCGATGCGGACGCCGTCGGGCAGTGGCACGCCGCCCACGGCGACCCCGGCTGGCGCACCCGCAGGGCGCGGACCGCCGCGCTGCTCGCGGAGGCGGACCGGCTCACCGAGCTCGCGGAGATCGTCGGGGCGTCGTCGCTGCCCGGCCACGAGCGCATGGTGCTGCTGGGCGGGCGGCTGCTCCGCGACGGTGTCCTGGCGCAGAGCGCCCTGAGCGAGAACGACGGGTTCTGCACCGCGGCGAAGGGGGCCGCGCTGATCGACATGGTGCTCGAGGTCATGGACTGCTGCCAGCGGCTCGTCGAGCGCGGCGTCGCGGCCACGACGATCGAGCAGGCCGACCTCGGGCTCGTCGTCCGTGCGCGCGAGGAGACGGGCCCCGCGGATGCCGACGGGGTCACCGCTCGGTCCCTCGAGGCCGTCCGACGGCTCGAGGTGCTGCTGTGACGGACGTCCTGCGCACCGATGAGCTCGCAGGACCGGCTGCCCGCGCCGCCGTCGCGTACAGCGACGTCCGCGAGCTCCGGGGTCCGCTGCTCGTCGTCGGCGACGTCGACGGGGTCGGGTGGGACGAGTTCGCGACCGTCGAGGTGGGCGGGTCGGAGCGCCACGGCCTCGTGCTCGAGGTCGACCGGGACCTCGCGACGCTGCAGGTCCTCGAGGGCACCGACGGGATGGCGCCGGGCGGGGTCCGCGTGCGGTTCGCCGGCCGCCCGCTGCACGTCGCTGTCGGCGAGGACTGGCTGGGTCGCGTCTGCAACGGTCGCGGAGAGCCGCTGGACGGCGGCCCGCCGGTGACCGGCACGACCGCCCTGCCGGTGAGCGGGTGGCCGCTCAACCCGGTGCACCGCGAGCCGCCGCAGGAGCCGGTGCTCACCGGGATCTCGGTCATCGACGCGCTGACCACGCTCGTCCAGGGCCAGAAGCTGCCGATCTTCTCGGTCCCGGGCCTGCCGCACCTCGCGCTCGCGACGCAGATCGCGGCGCAGGCCACGTCGCACGGGGCCGGGTTCCGCGTCGTCTTCGCCGCCATGGGGATGCCCCACGCGGAGATCGCCTACGTCCGCGACCGGCTCGAGGAGCGGTCAGCGGCGGGCGAGCTCGTGCTGCTGCTCAACTCCGCGGACGACCCCGTGATCGAGCGCATCCTCACCCCGCGCATCGCCCTGACGGTCGCCGAGCACCTCGCCTACACCGAGGGTCACGACGTGCTCGTCGTGATGTCCGACATGACGAGCTACGCCGAGGCCGTCCGCGAGGTGTCCGCCGCACGGCGCGAGATCCCGGCCCGGCGGGGGTACCCCGGCTACCTCTACAGCGACCTCGCGAGCCTCTACGAACGCTGCGGACGTGTGCGCGGACATCCCGGCTCGGTGACGATCGTCCCGGTGCTCACCATGCCGGCCGGGGACATCACCCACCCGGTGCCCGACCTCACCGGGTACATCACGGAGGGCCAGGTCGTGCTGTCGCCCGACATCGACGCGCGGGGCATCTACCCGCCGGTGGACGTCCTGTCCTCGCTCTCGCGGCTCATGCGCAGCGGGGCGGGACCAGGCCGGACCCGCGAGGACCACCTCGACGTCGCCGCACAGGTCATGGCGGCGATCGCCCGGGCCCGCCAGGCGGGCGAGCTGGCCGAGCTCATCGGGACGGGGGCTCTCAGCGAGACCGACCGCAGCTACCTGCGGTACCGCACGGTCGTGGAGGAGCGGCTCTTCCACCAGGGCACCGACGAGCACCGGTCGCTCGACAGCACCCTGGACCGGGCCTGGTCCGCGCTCGCCGAGCTCCCGGCGCAGGAGCTGACGATGCTGCCCGTCGAGCTCCTCGACCGGTACCTGCCTGCCGCTGCGGCAGCCCCGACAGCAGCGCCGTCCGCAGCGCCGAGTGCGACGGGCCGGCCATGAACGACACCGGTCGAGCGGGTCGGATGCGCGTCGAGCGGAGGCTGCGCACCGCGCGTCACGGCGCCGACCTGCTGGACCGCAAACGCCAGATCATGGCCGACGAGCTCGAACGCCTGCAGCTGCACGAGGGCCGCCTGCGCGACGAGTGGGAGACCTGCGCGCGGGTCGCCTCGGTGTGGCTGCAGCGCACGACAGCCCTCGACGGCCAGGCGGGGATCCGGTCGGCAGCGCCCGCCGAGGCCGCCCAGGTCGAGGTGGCGTGGGACAGCGCGATGGGCGTCGCGTACCCCGTCGACGCGTCGTGCACGGCGCCGCAACCGTCCCGCCCGGGCGGCAGCTCGGCGCTGTCCTACGCGACGGCCGCTCATCGCGCCGCGGCGAGCGCCGCCGTCCGGCTCGCCGCGGTCCAGCGCGCCGTCGTGCTGGTCTCCGCCGAGCTCGCGGCGACCCACGCCCGGCAGCGCGCGGTCGAGAACCGGTGGATCCCTCGGCTCGAGGAGCAGCTGCGCACGATCCGCCGTCGCCTCGACTCCCAGGAGCTCGAGGAGGCGCTGCGGCTGCGCTGGGCCGCCGAGCCGACGCGGACCGGTGTCTCATGACGGACGTCGTCGTGGTGGCTGTGAGCGACTCGCCCGCGGCGTTCGGCGCGGCCGAGGTCGCGGTCGCCTACGCCCGCCGGCTCGACGCCCGACTGCACCTCGTCGCGGTCATCGAGGACGCGGAGGTCGGCCGCCGGCTCGAGTCGACCCACCCGATGGCCGATCGCCGCGAGCTCGCGGCGACCGCCGCCCTCCACCATGTCGCGGCGCTGTGCGCGTCGGCGCAGGTCCCGAGCACGACCAGCTGCCGCCGCGGGCACGTGGCCGCCGAGATCCTGCAGGAGGCCCTCGCCGTCGACGCGAGCCTCATCGTGATGGCCCGCGTCGACCGGCCGGGGCACGCGCTCCCCTACGTCGGCAGCCAGACCCTGCGGGTGCTCGAGTTCGCGACGGTCCCGGTCCTGGTGGTCCCGGTCCACGACCACGGCGGCCGTCGTCGAGAGCGCTGACGCCGCTACCCCTCGACGGAGTACGACGCCCTGACCTCGGCGGCGAGCCTCGACAGCGCGTCACTCGGAACGGCCCGCGAGGCCCGCGGCGCGGTGATGTCCAGGGCCTCGGGCGGCAGCCAGGCCAGGTCGGCCTCGAGCCGGGCCCGGGCGTCGGCGACCGAGCTCGCCGGGCGCACGCGGACCCCGGCGCGGACCACGTCGCTCAGGAGCGGCTCGGCCGCCTCCGGCCCCGGCTCGTCGCGCCGCGCGACCACGTCGGGCGCACCGGCCCGACGCCACACCTGCTTGGGTCCGGGCCAGAACGCCTTGCCCGGTGAGAGCTTCATGGTCGGGCGGCCCTCGTACGCGACCAGCTTGTAGGCGGCGTCCTGGACGGGCGCGTCGGCGACGACCCCGATCTTGGTGCCGACCGCGAACACGTCGACCGGCGCCCCGGACCTGCGCATCGCGTCGACGTCGTTCTCGTCGAGACCGCCGGACACGATGATCTTCACGCTCGTGAGGCCTGCCGCGTCGAGCCGGGCCCGGGCGGCTCGCGACTCGGCGGCGAGGTCGCCGCTGTCGAGGCGGATCCCGGCGACGTCCTGCAGCCCACGGTCGACGATCACCGCGATCGCCGCGTCGATGCCGCGCGGGGTGTCGTAGGTGTCGACGAGGAACGTCGGCGCGGAGGGGAACTCGGACGCGAACGCGCTGAACGCGTCGTGCTCGCTCGCGAACGCCTGCACGTACGAGTGCGCCATCGTGCCCGTCGCACGCAGCCCGTAGGCGATCGCGGCACCGACGTTGCTCGTGGCGGCGAAGCCCGCGACGGCCGTCGCACGGGCCACGGCCATGCCCGCCTCGGCGCCGTGCGTGCGACGCAGCCCGAAGTCGACCACCGGCGTTCCCCGGGCCGCGATCGTGCACCGCACCGCCTTGCTCGCGACGGCGACCTGGTACGCCACCGCGTTGAGCACGGCGGTCTCGACGAGCTGAGCCTGCGGCAGCGACGCGGTCACCTCGAGGAGCGGCTCGTCGGCCAGGACCACTCGGCCCTCGTCGACGGCGCGGACGTCACCCGCGAAGCGGAGACCGCGCAGCGGTGCGAGCAGCTCGGGCGGGCAGTGCAGCAGGCCCGTCAGCGCGTCGACGTCCCGGTCCGTGACCTCGAAGGCGGCCATACGGTCCACCGCCTCGTCGATGCCGGCTGCGACGAGGAACCCGCGCGACGGCGGCAGGCGCCGGACGAACAGGCTGAACGTCGCCGGTGCGAGCATGCCGCGCCGCACGTACGACGCGACCATCGTCACCTCGTACAGGTCGGTGACGAGGAACGGCCGGACCCCCTGCCCGACGCCGCCGCGGTCCACCTCATCGCCCCCTCAGTAGCGGAAGACCGCCGCGACCTGACCGCCACCGGGCACCCCGGGGTCGGTGAACGTGAGCACCTGGCCCCGCCGCAGCAGCGTGCCGGTGGCCGCGCGGTCGAGCCGCTCGCACGGTGCGATGGCAGGGTCGCGGCCCAGCTCGACCACGGTCGGGCCGGCCGCGCCCACCTGCTCCCAGCACCACGGGTTCGCGGCCAGGAGCAGCGTCTCGACCCGGCCGGCCGTCGCCGCCTCCTCGATCTGGTCCAGGTCGCTCGAGGCGAGCCCGGTGCCGTTGAGCTCGGCGAAGCGGTCGACCGCGTGCTGCCGCACCGCGGACAGCCGCTCGGCGACGACCGGCCAGGCAGCATCGTGGAGGTCCGCGGCGGAGAGCTGGTCGGGGTTCTGGCGCACGTCGCGGTCGAGGATGTGGCCGTAGGACGCGACCTCGCGGAACATCCCCACGAGCGGCTCGAGCCCCACGAGCACCATCGGCAGGTCCTGCTGGCTCAGGTAGTCGTGCAGGCCGTCGGCGACCTGCTTGAGGAACCAGCGAACGTCGTCCTTCTTCGCGTTGTCGTCGCCAGCTCCGCCGTAGAAGACGGCGGTCCCGGACCGGCCGCCGCCGAGCGGGCGGGCTTCGGCGCCGCCGCGCTCGGGCGGTGCGATGACGTCCCGCAGGCTCGCGGGTACGTCGCCGAGGGCGACCTCGTCGAGCCGGTGCTGCGTCCCCTCGAGCAGCCGCATCCTGCGCTGGCTCACGGTGAGCACCAGGAAGTGGCCGTCGCTCGCGAGGACGCGCACGAGCGGGCCGACCACGAACCGGTCGCCCACGACGGCGACCTCGGGCACGTCGACGGGCACCCGGTAGACGCGGGTCCAGCCGGGGCGGAGGAACACCGCCAGCCCGTCGCTCATGCGCTCCCACGCGGAGGAGTCCGCGTGCAGCTCCCACGCCGGCGCGAGCAGCTCGTCGATGTCGGGCTTGCGCTCTCCCCGGGCGGCGAGCACCGACGCCACGCCACGCACGAGGTTCTTCCAGCGCAGCGGGTCGGCCTCGAGCTCACTCCCGGACCGGTGCGTGGGCATGAACAGCGACACGTGCGTGCCCTGCTCGCCCGGCGCTGCCAGCGCCTCGAGGTCAGCTGTTGTGAAGAGATCCATGACGTCCTCCTCCATCCCTCGGTGCCACGTCGAAGGCTCGAGCGAGTCGTGACGGGGCCCTCCTCCAGTGATACCAGCGCTTGCGGGCCGATGGAGGGTCAGCCCGACTTGCGCGAGATGTCCGGGAACGGGACCGTGAAGAGGCACGGTCCCTCAGGAGGCGCCGCCATGGCGAAGCCGCAGTCCGAGAGGCGACTCGACGTCGGCGTCGATGTCGTCGACGTGGCGCGACTGGCCCGGGTCGTCGCGCTCCGCGGGACGGCCCTCTACGACCGGGTGTTCACCACCGACGAGCTCGCGGACTGCCGTGGCAGCGTGCGCCGGTTGGCCGCGCGGCTCGCCGCGAAGGAGGCCGCCGCCAAGGCGCTCGGCACGGGCATCGGGCCGATCGGCTGGCGCGACGTCGAGGTCCGGATCGGCGGGCACGGCGAACCCGAGCTGTCCCTGTCCGGGGCCGCGCAGGCCGCCGCGGGCGACCGCGGCCTCGACCGCTGGGCCGTCAGCCTCACCCACGACCCCACGCACGCGGTCGCCGTGGTCGTGGCCACGGGACCTCCGAGGATCGAGACGCAGCCATGAGCTACCCGACGATCCACAAGGGCCCGCAGGACTGGCGGGTGCCGCCGAACCTGCCCGCGGACGCACCCGAACGGACCGCGTTCACCTGGGACGTCGCCCGGTCGTGGCTCGACGGTCTGCCGGGCGGCGCGGGCCTCAACATCGCGCACGAGGCCGTCGACCGGCACGCCTCCGGTCCGATGGCCGGCCACGTCGCGATCCGCTGGCTGGGCAAGCGCGGCGAGCGGGAGGACCTCACGTACGAGGACCTGCGGCGTCGGACCAACCAGTTCGCCCACGTGCTCGAGAGCCTCGGCGTGCAGCGCGGCGAGACGGTGTTCACCCTGACCGGACGCGTGCCCGAGCTGTATGTGGCCGCCTTCGGGACCCTCAAGACGGGCGCCGTCCTCAGTCCGCTGTTCTCGGCCTTCGGTCCTGAACCCGTGCGGCAGCGCCTGGAGATCGGGCAGGGGCGCGTTCTCATGACGAACCGCGCGGCCTACGAGCGCAAGATCGCCGGGATCCGGGACGGCCTGCCGCGCCTCGAGCACGTGCTGCTGACCGACGTCCCCGCCGGGGCCCCCACCCCGGACGACACGGTCTCGCTCGCCTCGCTCATGGCCGCCGCCGCCGACGACTACGTCATCGGGCCCACCGACCCGCAGGCCCCTGCGCTGCTGCACTTCACGAGCGGCACCACGGGGACCCCCAAGGGCGCGGTGCACGTGCACGAGGCGGTCGTCATGCACTACGCGACGGGCAGGTTCGCGCTCGACCTGCACCCCGACGACGTGTTCTGGTGCACCGCCGACCCCGGCTGGGTGACCGGGACGTCGTACGGGATCATCGCGCCGCTGACGCACGGGGTGACGAGCATCGTCGACGAGGCCGAGTTCGACGCCGAGCGGTGGTACCGGATCCTCGACGACGAGCACGTGACCGTCTGGTACACCGCGCCGACGGCCGTCCGGCGGCTCATGCGGCTCGGCGGCGAGCTGGCCCGCGCGACCGACCTGAGCGCCCTGCGGTTCGTCGCGAGCGTCGGCGAGCCCCTGAACCCCGAGGCGGTCGTGTGGGGCTCCGACGTGCTGGGCCTGCCCATCCATGACAACTGGTGGCAGACCGAGACCGGCGGGATCATGATCGCGAACACGATCGCCGCGGACATCCAGCCCGGGTCGATGGGGCGCCCGCTGCCGGGTGTCGAGGCAGCCGTCCTGCGGCGCGGCCCGAGCGGCGTCGTCGAGCACGACGGCGCGGTCGAGGTGCTGGGCCCGGGCCTCGAGGGCGAGCTCGCGCTGCGTCCCGGGTGGCCGTCGATGTTCCGCGGCTACCTGCACGAGGACGAGCGCTACCGCCGGTGCTTCGTCGGGGGCTGGTACCTCACGGGCGACCTCGTGACGCACGACGCCGACGGCTACTTCTGGTTCCTCGGCCGGTCCGACGACGTCATCAAGTCCTCGGGCCACCTGATCGGCCCGTTCGAGGTCGAGAGCACACTGCTCGAGCACCCCGCCGTCGCCGAGGCCGGGGTCATCGGCAAGCCCGACCCGCTCGCAGGCGAGATCGTCAAGGCGTTCGTCGTCGTGAAGCCCGGCGTCACCGCCGACGACGCGCTCCAGCGCGAGCTCATCGGCTTCGGGCGCTCGCGTCTCGGAGCCGCCGTGGCCCCGCGCGAGCTCAGCTTCGTCGAGGACCTCCCGCACACGCGCAGCGGCAAGATCATGCGCCGGCTCCTGCGGGCCCGCGAGCTCGGCCTGGCCATCGGCGACCTGTCAACCCTCGAGGGAGAGGACACGACATGACATCGACCCTGCCGTCGGGCGGCGGCGGTCCCGACCTCGCTGACGGAGCCGAGGGGCAGGTGCTCCTCCGGGAGATGCTGCGGGTCCGCCGGTTCGAGGAGCGCTGCGTCGAGCTCTACAGCGCGGCCCAGATCCGCGGCTTCATGCACCTGTACATCGGCGAGGAGGCCGTCGCCGTCGGCGCGATGCAGTCCCTGCGGGCCGACGACGCCGTCGTCTCCACCTACCGCGAGCACGGCCACGCGCTCGCGAAGGGCCTGCCGGCGCGGTCGATCATGGCCGAGATGTTCGGGCGCGTGGAGGGCTGCAGCCGCGGGCACGGGGGATCGATGCACCTCTTCGATGCCGAGCGACGGTTCTACGGGGGCAACGCCATCGTCGCCGGGGGGCTGCCGCTCGCCGTCGGTCTCGCGCTCGCCGACAAGCTCCGCGGCCGGGACCGGGTGACCGCGTGCTTCTTCGGCGAGGGCGCCATGGCCGAGGGCGAGTTTCACGAGTCGATGAACCTCGCAGCGCTGTGGTCGCTGCCCGTCGTCTTCCTGTGCGAGAACAACCTCTACGCGATGGGCACCGCACTGGCCCGCTCGGAGTCGCAGACCGACCTCGCGCTCAAGGCCGCGGCCTACGAGGTGACGTCCTGGGCCGTCGACGGGATGGACGTCCTCGCATGCCGGGCGGCCACGCAGCGCGCGGTCGACATCGCCCGCGCCGGGGGCGGCCCCTGCTTCGTGGAGTACCGCACGTACCGGTTCCGCGCCCACTCGATGTACGACCCGGAGCTCTACCGCAGCAAGGAGGAGGTCGAGCTGTGGAAGACCCGCGACCCGATCGACGCCCTCGAGCGGCAGCTCACGCGCGCCGGCCTCCTGGCCGCAGGGGACCGTGACCGGATGGAGGTCGAGATCGCCGTCGAGATCGACGACGCCGTCGCGTACGCCGAGGCGGGGACCCTGGAACCCGTCGAGGACCTCACCCGCTACGTCTACCAGCGAGCGCTGCCATGACCACCACGACCCCCACCGCGACCACGACCACCTTCCGCGAGGCCTACCGCCAGGCCCTGCGCGACGCGCTCCGCCGCGACGAGCTCGCCTTCCTCATGGGCGAGGACGTCGGTATGTACGGCGGCTGCTTCGGCGTGAGCAGGGGCCTGCTCGAGGAGTTCGGCCCCGAGCGCATCCGGGACACGCCGCTTTCGGAGTCCGGGTTCGTCGGCGCCGGCATCGGCGCCGCCCTCAACGGCATGCACCCGATCGTCGAGATCATGACGGTCAACTTCAGCCTGCTGGCCCTCGACCAGATCATGAACAACGCGGCCTCGATGCTGCACATGTCGGGCGGACAGCTCAACGTCCCGCTCGTCATCCGCATGACGACGGGCGCCGGCCGTCAGCTCGCGGCCCAGCACTCGCACAGCCTCGAGGGCTGGTACGGGCACATCCCGGGCATCCGCGTCCTCACCCCCGGCACCCTCGAGGACGCCCGCGGCATGCTCTGGACCGCGCTGCAGGACCCCGATCCGGTGCTGATCTTCGAGAACGGCACGATGTACCCGGTCGAGGGCGAGCTGTCCCCGGATGCAGGACCCGTCGAGATCGACCACGCAGCCGTCCGTCGCACGGGCGACGACCTCAGCCTCATCACGTACGGCGGCTCGCTCCCCCGGACCCTCAGGGCCGCGGAGCTCCTCGAGGCCGACGGGATCTCGGCCGAGGTCGTCGACCTGCGCACGCTGCGCCCGCTCGACACGGCCACGATCCTGGGGTCGGTGCAGCGCACGCACCGCGCGGTCGTCGTCGACGAGGGCTGGCGCACGGGGAGCCTTGCGGCCGAGGTGTCGGCCCGCATCATGGAGGGCGCCTTCTACGACCTCGATGCACCCGTCGCGCGCGTGTGCAGCGCCGAGGTGCCGATCCCGTACGCGCAGCACATGGAGCAGGCCGCGCTGCCGCAGCCCGAGGGCATCGCCCAGGTCGCCCGGGAGCTGGTGAGGGGTCATGGCTGAGTTCCGGATGCCGTCCCTCGGTGCCGACATGGACTCCGGCACGCTCATCGCATGGCGCATGGCGGTCGGCGACCACGTCGCCCGGGGTGACATCGTCGCCGAGGTGGACACCGACAAGTCGGTGATCGACGTCGAGACGTTCACGACCGGGACCGTCGAGGAGCTCCTCGTCACCGAGGGGGCGCGGGTGCCGGTCGGGACCCCGTTGGCGGTCATCCGCGAGGACGCCGTCGCCGGCGGGGAGGCGGCCGAGCATCGCCCTGGTCCGGGCCTGGGCGCAGCGACGACCGAGGGTGCGGCGCCGTCCGCGGTCGCACCCGGGGCCCCCGCGCCACCTCCGGTCGCACCGCAGCCCGCGGCACCGGTCTCCGCTCCAGCGCCGACCCCTGCCCCCCTCGCGGGCGCACGTCGACCGTTGGCGTCACCGCTCGCACGACGTCACGCGGCCGCCCTGGGCATCGACCTCGCGTCGGTCGTCGGTACGGGGCCCGACGGCGCGGTCACGACGAGCGACGTCGACCACGCCGCCGCTGCGCACAGGGCCGGCCGGGCGGAGTCGCCGGCACCGGCCGGCGTGCCAGCGACATCGCCGACCGAGGGGCCGGTCGCAGCAGCAGCCGAGCAGCCCGCACCGCAGCCGCTCTCGAAGGCCGAGCGCCAGGCGGCCGTCCGGCGGGCAGTCGGCGCGTCGATGGCCCGCTCGAAGCGGGAGATCCCGCACTACTACCTCGCGTCCGACATCGACCTGGCCCGCGCGGTGCACTGGCTCGACGACCGGAACGCCGCCGTCCCGGTCACGGAGCGGATGCTGCCGGCGGTCCTGCTGCTCAAGGCGACGGCCCTCGCGCTGCGCGAGACCCCGGACCTCAACGGGTTCTGGGAGCAGGGGCAGTTCCGTCCCGCCGACGGCGTGCACGTCGGGGTGGCGATCGCGCTGCGTGGCGGCGGGCTCGTGGCACCGGCGCTCCACGACACCGACCACCTCACGCTGACCGAGCTCATGACGGGCCTGCGGGACCTCGTCGCCCGCGCGCGCGCCGGTCGGCTGCGCTCGTCGGAGGCGTCCGAGCCGACGATCACGGTCACGAGCCTCGGCGACCAGGGCGTCGACGTCGTGCAGCCCGTGATCTACCCGCCGCAGGTCGCGATCGTCGGCTTCGGCCGGATCCGGCCACGCCCGTGGGCCGTCGACGGGATGCTCGGGGTCCGACCGGTCGTGACCGCGACGCTCGCGGCGGACCACCGGGTCAGCGACGGCCACCGCGGTGCCGTCTTCCTCACCGCGCTCGACCGCCTGCTGCAGGCACCGGAGGAGCTGTGATGGACGAGAACGCACTGCACGCGACGGTCCTGCGTGTCCTCGGTGAGGTCGCGCCGGAGGTGGACCTGACGAGCGTCGACCCGGCCGAGGACCTGCGCGACCAGCTGGACCTGGACTCGATGGACATCCTGAACCTGGCCATCGGGCTGTTCCAGGCGACCGGTGTCGAGGTCCCGGAGCGCGACTACCACCGCATCGTGACGGTCGACGGCGCCGTCAGCTACCTGGCGCAGGCGATGGCGCCACCGACGTGACGGGCCCGGCGGGCTCCGAGATCAGATGGTGAAGGCTGCGACGCGGGTGCGCAGGTCGGCGGAGAGGCGGGCGAGCTCGGTGACCGAGTCGCCCATCTGCCCGAGCACGTGCGCGGACGCGTCGGCGGACGTGGCGACCCCCGTGATGTTCGACGCGATCTCACTGGACCCCATCGCGGCC
>NZ_DASUIR010000060.1:0-10349 GCF_036279715.1 Cellulomonas sp.
TCGGGGCCCGCCTTCGCTCGCTTCTGCCACACGCGAGGTCGGAACCCGCGGTGAGTCACCCGCTGAAACGGCGCTCAGCGCTCGGACGACGCCCGGACGACCAGCTCCGGCGCGAAGACCACCTGCTCGACCTCGGCGCTCTCGGGCGCGAGGAGGAGGTCTGCGGCGCGGTAGCCCATCTCGTGCGTCGGCTGACGCACCGAGGTCAGCGGCACGGCGAGCTCGCTCGCGATGTCGATGTCGTCGTAGCCCACGATCGCGACACTCTCGAGCAGTGCGGTGCCTCCACGCAGTCGCAGCGCGCGCTGGACGCCGACGGCCACGAGGTCGTTCACACAGAACATCGCGGGGGGGAGTCCGCCCGGGGCGTCCGCGAGTGCCAGCGTGGCCTCGGCGCCGCTGGCTGAGTCGAGGGCTCGCAGGCGGACCTCGCGCACGGCGTCGGCAGGGTCCAGGCCGGCGTCCGCCGCCGCTCGGCGCGCACCGGCAAGGCGGGCTGCGCACTGGCGGATGTCGTGCGAGCCGTTGAGCATGACGACGTGCGTGTGACCGCGCTCGATCAGGTGCGCCATCGCGAGCGCTCCCCCCGCCTCGTCGTCGACGCTCACCGAGGACAGCCCGCTGGTGCCGGCCGGCGCGTCGAGCAGGACCACGCGGACACCGCGGCTCTGGATATCGAGGAGCTGACCGAGGTCCGGGCCGCTCGGCACGACAAGCAGGCCCACGACCCCGTGCTGCTCGAACAGCTGCAGGTACTTCCGCTCGCGCGCCGGGTCGTCGTCCGAGCTGGCGAGCATCAGCGTGTAGTCGGCCACCGCGAGGCGATCCTCCACCCCGCGGGCTACCTCGGTGAAGAACGGGTTGCGGATGTCCAGGACCACGACTCCGACGGTCGTGATGGTCCCCGCCCGCAGCTGTCGCGCGACCCCGTTGGGCACGAAGGACATCTCACTGATCGCCGCCTCGACCCGGGCACGCGTGGCCGGAGCGACGATCTCCGGTCGGTTCAGCACGTTCGAGACGGTGCCGACGGCGACTCCGGCGAGGCGCGCGACATCGCTGATGGATGCGCGCTTACGCCGTGCGTCGGTCGTCACGGCCTGATCATCCCAGACGTCCCCGCGCTCAGGCGTCCTGGACGACGAGGACACGCAGGTCACGTGGCCCGTGCACGCCCTCGACCCGGACCAGCTCGATGTCGCTCGTCGCGGACGGCCCTGAGATCCAGGTGAGCGGTCGGTCCGGGTGCCGTGCGAGCAGCCGGACCGCCTCGGGGACAGAGCCGACCACCTGCGAGGCCGCGACGACGCAGACGTGCCGGTCGGGCAGGAGCGTGAGGGCACGGCGCCCCTGGTCGGGCTGAGCGTCGAGCACGATCGTCCCCGTCTCGGCGATGGCGACCCGCGACCCGGTCAGGACCGCCGCGACGGCGTCGAGCTCGGCGTGGGTGCGCGGCGCGGACGGGTCGTCCACCTGCACGTCCACGCCCGCCGCACGCGCCGCGCGCAGCCACGAGGGATCAAGGCCGGACGGCACAACGACAGACGCGACGTCGGTCAGCGTCGCGGCGACAGCCTCCGCGAGCCCCGCGACGGTGGTCCGCACGACCGTGGCGCGGTAGTCCTCCAACCGGTCGACGAACCGGTCGACGGCCTCGACGCTGCCGGCCGCGACGGCTCCCTCGACGCGATAGGCCCGCGGGGCGGCCCCCGGGCTGGGGACCCCGGACGCGTCGAGAGCCCGGCGCACCGCGCCGAGCACCTCGTTGCGCGCGCTCATCGGGCCGACCACCAGTCGCGGAACGTCTGACGAGGCAACGGCGGCAGGTCGCGGCTCGCAGTCCACAGCGACCCGGGGAACGGCAGCCGGCGGACCCGGCGGGGCAGCACGCGCGAGAGCACCGGCACGACCCGACCGGCCCACCGGAACGTTCGGCCAGACCGCATGGACAGCGCGACGAGCCCCAGTGCCGCCGCCCACCCGGAGGGCCGCGATCGGCGGCCCTCCGGGTGCTGCACGCGGTCGCGCAGGTGCACCAGGGCGGTCGGGATGTCGATCTTCACGGGGCAGGCGTCGTAGCAGGCCCCGCAGAGCGAGCTGGCGAACGGCAGGCTCGCGGCCGGGTCGTGCGGGTCGAGGCCGCCGATGCCGAGCAGCTGCGGCGTCAGGATCGCCCCGATCGGGCCGGGATACACCGAGCCGTAGGCGTGGCCGCCGGTCCGCTCGTACACCGGGCAGACGTTGAGGCACGCGGAGCAGCGGATGCAGTGCAGGGCCGTGCGCCCGATCTCGTCGGCCAGCGCACGGGTGCGCCCGTTGTCGAGCAGCACGAGGTGGAACTCCTGGGGACCGTCGCCCGGCGTGACCCCAGTCCAGGTCGAGGTGTAGGGGTTCATGCGCTCCCCCGTCGCGCTGCGCGGCAGGAGCTGGAGGAACACCTCGAGGTCCTCGAACCGGGGCAGGACCTTCTCGATCCCCATGACGGTCACGAGGGTCCGCGGCAGGGTCAGGCACATCCGGCCGTTCCCCTCGGACTCCACGACGCCGATCGTCCCGGTCTGCGCGATCGCGAAGTTCGCCCCGCTCACCGCGACCTGGGCGCGCAGGAACCGGGCCCGGAGGTGAGCGCGGGCAGCGGCCGCGAGGGCGGCCGGGTCCGACGTGAGCCCGTCCGGGGCGTCGCCCATCCGGGCGTCGAAGATCTCCCGGATCTGCTCCCGGTTGCGGTGGATCGCCGGTACCAGGATGTGCGAGGGCATGTCCCCGGCGAGCTGGACGATCAGCTCCGCGAGGTCGGTCTCGGTCGCCTCGATCCCCGCCGCCGCGAGGTGCTCGTTCAGGCCGATCTCCTGGGTGACCATGGACTTGACCTTGACGACCTCCCGGGCGCCGGTCGCCTGCACGATGCCGGTGACGATGCGGTTGGCCTCCGCGGCGTCGCGGGCCCAGTGCACCTGGCCACCGCGCGCCTGCACGGACGCTTCGAGCTGCTCGAGGAGCTCGGGCAGCGCGGCCATCGCGGCTGCCTTGATCCCGGAGCCTGCGTCCCGCAGGTCCTCCCAGTCGGGCAGCTCCGCGGTGACCGCGAGGCGCTTGTCACGGATGGTGTGCGTGGCCTTGCGCAGGTTGACGCGCAGCTGGGGGTCCCGCAGGGTGTCGTGGGCCGCGGCGGGGAACGACGGTCCCCACCGCAGCGGCTCGTCGGGGGTGTGCTCGGGCATCGGGTGGACCGAGGGCATGCCGAGGTAGGTGCTCATCGCGCTCCCCTCCTCGCGCCGGCCCGCACGACGCCGGGACCGGCCGCCACCGGGTGCCACGGGTCCTCGCGCGTCGAGGCGAGGATCTCGGCGAGGTGGAGCGCGCGCACCCCGGTGCCCTGCCGGTCGAGGGCTCCGGAGATGTTCATCAGGCACGACCAGTCCCCCGCCGTGACGAAGGGTGCCCCGGTCGAGACGATGCTCTGCACCTTGTCGTGCACCATCGCCCCGGATGTCTCCGAGTTCTTGAGCGCGAACGTGCCACCGAACCCGCAGCACGAGTCCGCCTCTGGCAGGTCACGCAGCTCCAGGTCCGCGACGGCCCGCAAGAGCCGTGTCGGACGGTCCCCGACGCGCAGCATCCGCAACGAGTGACACGTGGGGTGGTACGTGACGGCGTGCGGGAACCAGGCCCCGACGTCGGTGAGACCGAGCACGTCGACGAGGAGCTGCGACAGCTCGTAGGTCCGTGCGGCTACCGCGTCGGCGAGCACGGCCAGGTTCTCGTCACCCCCGCGGCGCGCGACCATCGCCTGCTGGTGGCGCGTCGCTCCGACGCACGAGCCGGACGGACCGACGATCGCGTCCCACTCGCCGTCCAGCACGGGCGCGAACGTGCGCACGTGGTTGCGCACGATGGGCAGCGCCTGCCTCTGGTACCCGGAGTTGACGTGCATCTGCCCGCAGCACGCCTGCCCCGCGGGCACGTCGACCTCGTGGCCGAGGCGCTCGAGCAGGCGGACGGTGGCCTGCGCCGCCTGCGGGAACACGGCGTCCACGAGGCAGGTGGTGAAGAGCGCGATGCGCACGGGTGGCCTTCTCCTGGTCGGCGGGTGCGGACGGGGTCAGCGCAGGAACGCCGCAGCCACCCCGGAGTCCACGGGGATGTGCAGACCGGTGGTCTGCGCGAGGTCGGGTCCTGTCAGGACGAAGACCGCGGCGGCGACGTGCTCGGGAAGGACCTCGCGCTTGAGCAGGGTCCGCCGCGCGTAGTACTCGCCGAGCTTCTCCTCGGGCACGCCGTAGACCGCGGCCCGCTGGGCGCCCCAGCCCGCCGCGAAGATGCCGGAGCCCCGCACGACGCCGTCGGGGTTGACGCCGTTGACGCGGATGCCGTGCTCGCCGAGCTCCGCGGCCAGCAGCCGCACCTGGTGCGCCTGGTCGGCCTTCGTCGCCGAGTAGGCGATGTTGTTCGGGCCCGCGAACAGCGAGTTCTTCGAGGCGATGTAGACGATGTCGCCGCCCATCGCTTGGGCGACCATCGCGCGGGCGGCCTCCCGGGCGACGAGGAACGACCCGCGTGCCATGACGTCGTGCTGCAGGTCCCAGTCCCGGACCGTCGTCTCCAGCAGCGGCTTGGAGATCGACAGACCGGCGTTGTTGACCACCAGGTCGACCCCGCCGAACGCCACGCAGGTGGCCCGGACGAGCTCGGCGACGGCGTCCTCGTCCGTCACGTCGGCGTGCACGGCGACCGCGACGTCGGGACCGCCGAGGTCGCGGGCGACCTGCTGCGCGCTCTCGAGGTTGACGTCCGCCACGACGACGCACGCCCCCTCCGCGGCGAGCCGCTCGGCGATCGCCTTCCCGATCCCCGACCCGGCCCCGGTGACGACGGCGATGCGCGTCGCCAGCGGCTTCGGCCTCGGCATCCGCTGGAGCTTGGCCTCCTCGAGCGCCCAGTACTCGATCCGGAACTTCTCCTGCTCGTCGATCGGCGCGTAGGTGCTGATCGCCTCGGCGCCGCGCATGACGTTGATGGCGTTGACGTAGAACTCGCCCGCGACCCGCGCGGTCTGCTTGTCCTTGCCGAACGAGAACATCCCGATGCCCGGGACGAGGACGATCGCCGGGTCGGCGCCTCGGATCGCGGGGCTGTCAGCGGTGGCGTTCCGGTCGTAGTACGCCTGGTAGGCGGCGCGGTACTCGCCGTGCAGCTCGTGCAGTCGCGCGACCACGTCCTCCAGCGGCGCCTCGGCAGGAAGGTCGACGACGAGCGGGGACACCTTGGTCCGCAGGAAGTGGTCCGGGCACGACGTGCCCAGCGCCGCGAGGCGGCCGAGCTCGGTCCGCGAGAGGAAGTCGAGCACGACGCCCGAGTCCGTCAGGTGCCCGACCTGCGGGCGATCCGTCGACGCGAGGCCGCGGATGACGGGCGCGAGGTCCGCGGCGCGACGCCGACGCTGCGCCTCGGGCAACGCCTCGAACCCGGGACGGATCTCGCCGAACGGATGGCGACCGGCGGTGTCGAGCTCAGCCGTGCGTCCCGCGATGTACTGCTCGGCCGTGCGGATGATCTGCAGCGAGCGGGCCTCGACCTCGTCGGACGTGGCGCCCCATGCGGTGATCCCGTGGCCGCCGAGGATGCAGCCGATCGCGTCGGGGTGCGCGTCGTGGACCGCCGCGATGTCGAGCCCCAGCTGGAACCCGGGCCGGCGCCACGGCACCCAGACCACGCTGTCACCGAAGATCTCGGCGGTCACGCGCTCGCCGTCCGCCGCGGTCGCCAACGCGATGCCGGCGTCGGGGTGCAGGTGGTCGACGTGCGGCGCGTCCACGAGCGCGTGCATCGCCGTGTCGATCGACGGAGCGGCACCACCCTTGCCGTGCAGGCAGTAGTCGAACGCCGCGACCATCTCGTCCTCGTCGTCGACGCCCTGGTACACCCCGACCAGCGCACGCACCCGGTCGAGCCGCAGGGTCGCGAGGTTCTTCTCGGTCAGCGTGCCCAGGTCGCCGCCGGAGCCCTTCACCCAGAGAAGGTCGATCGGCTCGCCGGTCACCGGATCGGTGTCGGTGCCCTTCGCCGAGGTGTTGCCGCCGGCGTAGTTGGTGGTGCGAGGGTCGGCGCCCAAGCGGTTGGAGCGCGCGACGAGGGCGGCAGCCGTGGGGTGGGTCATCACAGATCTCCGGGGGCTCGACATTGAATCCTTTCATTACCGTAGCAGGACGTGGGTCCCGCGGCAACGGGATCTCGGGCACGCCGGTCACGTACCGAGGCACGGCCAGCAGCCACTGGCCCTGCCGGTGCGGGTCTGATCAGGCCCAGGGCGACGTGATGTTGAACTCGGAGGCGACGCGCCCGACCTCGTCACGCGTGAGGCCCTCCGCGCGGCCACCGGCGACGAGGTCCATGTACTCGTACTTCGCGCCGGTCTCGGCGTACTCGATCCGATCGACGGCGCGCGTGACCGAGAGGTCGGAGCGGGCCATGACGCCGTGCTTGCTCCACAACGTGATCTGGAAGTCGCGCAGGCCCTCGATGTTCGCCGCCATCATCTCGGCCGACCCCGGCACCATGAACTCCAGGACGCACACACCCTCGGGGAGGGCGACGATCGACTCGGGCTCCCACCGCAGGATCCGCGCGTTGAGCGCCTTGGTGTCGCGGTAGGCAGGGATGTGGGACAGGTACGTCAGGTGCATCGGCTGGGCGTGCACGACGGCCTGGAACGTGATGCCACGGCGCGCCACCTGGTCCTGGTGGACTCCCAGGTGCGAGTTGAACTCGCTCGTCAGCTTCTCGAACAGCCGGCGCGGGGAGGTGAACATCGTCCCCGTGAGGCCGCCGTCGTGGATGCGCACGGCAGCGACGCTTGCCTCGGGGTCGTCCTGGATCTGGCGCAGCCGGCGACCGGAGCCCGTCACGAGGATCGTGCGTCCAGCCAGCGCGGGGGCCGGCAGCGGCAGCTCGATCTCGGTCTCCAGCGGGAACCGGCGGCGCACCTCCAGGTCCCAGCCGACGTACACGGAGATGTTCCCTGCGCCGGCCTCGGAGGCGTCGATCTCGCAGATGCGGGCGCCGGCGACGCCCATGCTGGTGAGGAGCTCGTCGAGCTCGGGATAGGGCTGGGTGACGGGCATCGTGGTGTCCTTCTCGTGGGCCGGGGTCAGATGCCCAGGCGGTCTGCGGCCTGCTGCCAGGCCAGGTCTGTCCCGGTGGGTTCCCACCGGCGCATGGGTGTCGAGGCCGCCACGACCTCGCGGATCGCGGGAAGGCCGCCGTCGAGGTGCCCCAAGGCAAGCGCCTGGACCAGGAGGTTGCCCATCGCGGTGCCCTCCGCGGGGCCGGCGACCAGCGGCAGTCCCGTGGCGTCCGACGTCAGGCGACACAGCAGCTCGTTGCGCGAACCCCCGCCGACGAGGTGCACGACCTCGACGTCGACTCCCGAGAGCCGGACCACGTCGCGCACGGCACGCCGGTACGCGAGGGCGAGCGAGTCGAGGATGCACCGGGTCGTCTCGGCCGGGCTCGACGGCACCGGCTGCCCTGAGGCGCGCGCGGCCTGCGCGATCCGGGTCGGCATGTCGCCAGGCGGTACGAAGGCGGGGCTCTCTGTGTCCACGACCGTGCGGAGGGCGGGCACCTGCGCTGCCGCAGCGAGCAGGGTCGCCAGGTCCTGCTCGACGCCCCGCTCGCTCCAGGTGCGCATCGACTCCTGCAGGAGCCACAGACCGGAGACGTTGCGCAGGTAGCGCACGGTGCCGCCGACGCCGAGCTCGTTCGTGAAGTTGGCCCGGCGGCTCTCCTCGGTGAGCACCGGGGCGTCGAGCTCCACCCCGACGAGCGACCACGTGCCCGAGGAGATGTACGCGGCCCGCCGGGGGTCCATCGGCACCGCCGCCACAGCCGAGGCCGTGTCGTGGGACCCGACGGCGACCAGCCGCGCACCATCCAGACCCAGCCTCGTGGCCACGGGCGAGAGCACGGGAGCCACGATCGTGCCCGGATCGATCACGGGCGGCAGCAGCCGCGCCAGCGCATCCCCCGTCATCCGCTCGAGCGCGTCGAGCACCGGCCCGCTCCACCCGCGCGTCACCGCGTCGAGCATCCCCGTGGTCGACGCGTTCGTGAGCTCGGCGAACCGGGTGCCGGTGAGCCAGTACCCGAGCAGGTCGGGGATCAGGAGCAGGTCGCGGGCCGAGCGCAGCTGGGCGTCCGCGGCGGACGCGGCGAGCTGGTAGACCGTGTTGAACGGCTGCACCTGGGTGCCCGTGCGGTGGTAGAGCTCCTCGGGCGTCATGTGTGCCGTGAACTGGCCGGGCACAGCGTCCGTGCGGGCGTCCCGGTAGTGCCACGGGTTGCCGAGCAGTCGCCCGTCGACGTCGAGCAGGCCGTGGTCGACCGCCCACGTGTCGATCCCGATGCTGACCAGCGGGCCGTGCTGGGCCGCCGCGACGCGCAGCCCCTCCTGCACCCCCCGCCACAGGGCCAGCACGTCCCAGCGCAGCTCCTCGCGGCCCCCGGACCGCCCGTCGAGCCCGTCCGCCCAGACGTGCACGGGTGTGTTCGCGAACCGCCCGACCTCCTCGACGAGCAGCCGCCCGCCCTCGAGGCGGCCGACCAGGACGCGGCCGCTCGACGCCCCGAGGTCGACCGCCGCCATCGCGGGCGTGCGCACCGTCGTCGTCCCTTCGTCCGTACCGGTCAGGCGCCCCAACCGGCCTGCTGCCCGCCCACGCGGTCCGCGACCGCGGCCTCGCCGTACCCCGAGGCGAGGTACGCGGCCACCGGGTCGCCAGGCAGACCACGCTCCTCGCGCCACGCGGCCAGGTCGGCCCGCACGTCGGTGTAGAAGGCGTCCATGACGATGCCGTTCGCGCCGAGCACGTCGCCGGCGTCCTGCGCCTCGCGCAGCGCGTCACGGTCGACGAGCAGAGCCCGCGCCGTCATCTCCTGCACGTTGAGGACGGAGCGGATCTGCCCGGGGATCTTGTCCTCGATGTTGTGGCACTGGTCGAGCATGAAGGCCACGGGCGAGTCAGCCTCCAGGCCGCCGCCGCGGACCACCTCGAAGAGGATCCGGAAGAGCTGGAAGGGGTCCGCCGCGCCGACGATGAGGTCGTCGTCGGCATAGAAGCGCGAGTTGAAGTCGAACGATCCGAGCCGGCCGAGGCGCATGAGCTGGGCGACGATGAACTCGATGTTGGTGCTGGGCGCGTGGTGACCGGTGTCGAGGCACACCATCGCCCGGTCCCCCAGCGCCGTCACGTGCGCGTACGACGTGCCCCAGTCGGGCACGTCCATCGTGTAGAAGTACGGCTCGAAGATCTTGTACTCCAGCACCAGCCGCTGCTGCGGCCCGAGCCTGTCGTAGATCGTGCGCAGGGACTCCGCCAACCGGTCCTGACGCCCGCGGATGTCCCCCTGACCGGGGTAGTTGGTGCCGTCGGGCAGCCAGATCTTCAGGTCCTGCGAGCCGGTCTGGTCCATCACGTCGATGCACGCGAAGTGGTGGTCGATCGCCTTGCGCCGGATCCGGGGATCCGTGTGGGTCAACGATCCGAGCTTGTAGTCGTCGTCCTGGAACGTGTTCGAGTTGATCGTCCCGAGCCGCACGCCCAGCTCGGCGGCGTAGGCGGCGAGCTGGCCCCAGTCGTCGACCAGGTCCCACGGGATGTGCAGCGCCACGGAGGGGGCCAGCCCCGTCAGGGCGTTCACCTGGGCAGCGTCCTGGAGCTTCTCCTGCACCGTGCGCGGAGTGCCCGGCGTGCTGAACACCTTGAAGCGGGTGCCCGCGTTGCCGAACGCCCACGACGGGAGCTCGATGGCCTGCCGGCCGAGGATGTCGAGAACCTGCTGGTTGATTGCCACGGTGGTGTCCTTGGTCGGTGATGCCAGATATGAATCGTTTCATGCGCGGAGATCTGAGGTCAAGCGAGCGGGCTCGCCACCCCGTCGGGTCAGTCCTCCTGAGCCGCGTCGAGGGCAGCGAGCTGGTCATCGAGGTTGAAGATCTCCTCGAGCCGGACGAAGCCGGTGTCCGGCCGCGCGTCACCGAGATCGACGAAGAACTCGGCCATCTCGGCCTGCCACCGAGCGTTGACGTCGGTGAGCTCCATCTGAGCCTGCGCCTGCTCGATCGACGGCGTCTCGACATAGCCGATGAGCAGCCCGTCCTCGCGCAGGAACAGGGAGTAGCTGTGCCATCCGGTGCGAGCCAGGGCGCGCAGCATCTCCGGCCACACAGCCTGGTGGCGGGCCTTGTACTCGCGGATCCGATCGGGTCGGACCTGGAGCTGGAAGCAGACGCGGGTCATCGCTCTCACCGTTCGTTGACGCGGTCGGATGTGTCGGGCCGGGCGGCGGGC
>NZ_DASUIR010000061.1:0-10743 GCF_036279715.1 Cellulomonas sp.
CGGGATCGGTGTGCTCGTCGTGCCGCAGTCCCTCGCTCGCCTGCACCACCGCCGCGACGTGACGTACCGCCCGGTCACGGACGGTCCGGGGTCGCAGGTCGCGCTCGCCTGGGTCGAGGAGCGGACGACCGACCTCGTCGAGGAGCTCGTCGGCATCGTCCGCGGGCGGACCGCACGCAGCTCCCGGGGTCGGGTGCCGCGGGTCCCGGAGCCCGAGGTCGCGCAGGGCACGGGCGCGAAGGGCGGCAGCGGTGCGAAGGGCAGTGGCGCGAAGGGTTCCGCAGCCGCCAAGAGCAGCGACAGGCGCAAGCCGACGCCGCGCGTCCCCGGCGACGAGCGTGCGCGCAGTCCCCGCGGCGCCTCCGGCGGACGCGCGAAGCCGGCGGCCCGGCGCGGCAAGCCGGGCCCTCGTGGGTCGCGCTGACCGTCGTCGGGACCCCCTGCGGCGGCACGGCCGTCAAGGAGCGGCACGACCTCCGGCAGCCCCATCGGCACCTGCTGCACCGCACCTCTCGGGGGTGTCCAGCGACCGGGGCGGTCGATAGCGTTGAGGCCATGACGTCGGAACCGCAGGACACCCCGCCCGAGATCGAGCCGGACACCAAGGACTGGACCTGGGTCCTGGACCAGCGGTGCCCGGAGTGCGGGTTCGCCGCGCCCGATGTGGAGCCGACGGACATCGGTGCGACCGTCCGTGCGCTCACGCCGCGGTGGGTCGGCGCCCTGAGTCGCAGCGACGCGCGGCAGCGGCCCGAGCCCTCGGTGTGGTCGGTGCTCGAGTACGGAGCACACGTCCGGGACGTGCACATCGTGTTCGGGAGAAGGCTCATGAGCATGCTCGAGCACGACGACCCGCTGTTCGAGAACTGGGACCAGGACGCGGCGGCCCTGGCAGACCGGTACGACCTGCAGTCCCCGGCGGTCGTGGCGAGCGAGCTCGTCGACGCTGCCGACGCCCTGGCCGACGCGTTCGACGGTGTGACGGGCGAGGCGTGGGACCGGCCCGGACGCCGCTCGAACGGCTCGGTCTTCACGGTCCGCACGCTCGGCCAGTACTTCCTGCACGACGTGATCCACCACCTGCACGACGTGGGCGCCTGACCCTTTATCACGGCTTCGAGGGGCTCTTGTCCACAGCCCCTGTCCACAGACGCATCCACAGGTCCCAGGACACGAGTTCGCTGGTCCCGGGTGAATTCCTCGTCGGCGGCGCACGAAGCGGCCAGAACCGCCCCTGAGACACAGCAAGGCCCCTCGGCGCTTACTCCGAGGGGCCTTCGCTGGGTTCCAGGCTACGGGAGGCCCTGTCGGACCCTGGTGAGCGACGCGCGGCGAACAGGGAAACATCCGACGACGGTCTCGTCGGCGGACGAGCGGCGGCGCCTCGCGCGGCAGCGGCGTGGCGTCCCCAGCGTGTCGTCCACAGATGTTGTCCACAGGCCTGTGTCGACAGCGCGTTCATGCAGGCCAAGCTGTGGATAGACGTGTGCACCGACCGGTGGACAAAGAAAGTTCGCACGAGCACTTGCGGGCCCGGTGCGGGAGGACTAGACCTGAGCCAACGACCTCGAAGGACCGAGATCCACCGGGCAGGACTCCCGCAAGGGGGACACTGACCGAGGACGACGGGGACCTGGAGGCCGTGGTCGAACGGAGAACGGCGGACCATCTTCGCGGGGAAACCCGGGGAGCTGCGGATGACGACGCAGCAGGATCGCAGGGACCGGGAGACCGACCGCAGGACGTCTCGACACCGAGAGACCGGGAAACCGGAGGATCATCGTCGAGGCGCAGCCGCAGAGTCATCAGCGGCCAAGCACCGCCGGTTCGCCGGCGGCGCCCCCGCGGACCAGCAAGGCCCCTCGGACGCTTACTCCGAGGGGCCTTCGCTGTTGTCGGGGGCGGTGACGACCGGGGCAGCGGTGGGCACGAGGTCGACCGACACCGACGGCTTGGCGCCGGGCCCCTCGGTGAAGATGACCCCCCGCAGCGGCGGCACGTCGGAGTAGTCACGACCCCAGCCGAGGATGACGTACCGGCTGTCGATGAACTTGTCGTTGGTCGGGTCGATCTCGACCCACGCGGCCCCGGGCACCCAGGCGGACACCCAGGCGTGCGACGCGTCGGCGCCGCGCAGCTTCTCGCGCCCCGGGGGCGGCATCGTCTCGAGGTAGCCGCTCGCGTACCGCGCCGGCAGACCGTGCAGCCGCAGTGCCGCGATCATGAGGTGCGCGAAGTCCTGGCAGACCCCGGCGCGCTGCGCGAGCAGCTCGGACTGGGTCGTGTGGACCGTGGTCGACCCGGACCGGTACGTGAGCTCGGTGCGGATGCGGTGCGCGAGATCGGCGAGCAGCTCGGCGATCGGGCGGTGCGGGGTGAACGACGGCTCGGCCCAGTCCCGGACCTCGGCGGTGAGCGCCACGTGGCGGGAGGCGAGCGTCGCCTCGCGCAGAGCGACGAGGCCGATTCCGTCGAGGTCGCGATCGAGCGGGTGGCTGGTGGCGGAGCCGGCCAGGGGCTCGTCCGGGACGTCGTCGTGCACGACGCCGTCCCACTCGTCCGCGGGCGCGGCCGCGCGGCCGGTGCGGGCGGCCCAGGCCACGTCCTCCCACGCGACGACCGGGAGACGGGCGACGTCGGCCTGCCGGCGGGTGACCGTGAGGGTCGACCGTGCGGTCACGACGAGCTTGCGGTGGTCCGTCTCCACGGCGAAGTACGTGGACCGGTTGCCGAAGTAGTCGACGTGCGCACCGGTGTCCGCGGGGGCAGGCGTGACCGTGAGGGTCGAGCTGTGGCACGTCTGGTCGGGCAGCTCGCGCGGGGTCAGGGCTGTGCGGCCGTAGGAGCTCGTGACCGGTTGGGCGTACGTGTAGGTCGTGCGGTGCACCAGGGCATACGTGCGCGGCTCGACGTCGGCCGGCTCGGTCATGCGTCGGCCTCCTCGTCAGGGTCGGTGTCGTCGGAATCGTCTGCGCCCGCGATGTCGTCCGCGCTCTCCACGCCCCACGTGTCGTCGAGCGTGCGGCTCGGCACGGGCTGGGCGAAGTGGACCAGCGCGATCTCGTCGGCCAGGGCACGCAGCCGCCACCGCATCGAGTCCAGGGTCTCGGCGAGGTGCCGGCGCCGCCCGTCGTCGGTGACGAGTGCGGCGACGGCGACCGGGTCGAGCTCGGTGAGGACGTCGGTGACGTCCTGCAGCAGTCGGTCGCGCAGGTCGGGGGCGCGCAGGGCCGTGGGGACGTCCGCGAGGTCGTCGCGCAGCCGGTCGAGCTGGAAGGCGAGCGAGCGGGGGTTCGACGGGTCGACGAGCAGCAGGTCGAGGACGCCCGCGACGCTGGCCGGCCCCTGGTTGCGGCGCCGGTACGTCAGGACGGACTCGTGCGTGATCAGGACCGACTCGATGACGAGCGCGTCGACCGCGGCGGGCCGGACGTCCGTGACGGTCGCGGCGAGCGACTCCACGAGGTGCTGGGCCCGCTCGAGTCGTCGTCCGGCGTCGAGGAGCCGCCAGCCCGCGTCCCGGACCATGCTCTCCGCCCCGATCCCTGCGAGCGCGAGCAGCGCCTCGAGGAGTCGGTCGAGGACAGGCTGCATCCCGGCGGTCTCGGCCGACGCCTGCGCCGTGAGCTGATCGGCGGCCGGCGGCTTCTCGCCGCGCGCACCGGCCAGCGAGCGCTCCATGCTCGCGAGCGGCAGCCAGCTGTCCCCCGAGAGCTGGTCGCGGACGGCCGACGAGGCGTCGATGAGCGACCGGACGGACCGGGCGACCGACCGGGGGGAGGTCCGGTCGAGCAGCAGCGCGCGCAGGTCGAGGCTCGCGGTGCGCGTCGTCGCTCCCGGCCAGGTCGCCGGGGTCGCGACGTCGGCCGCTGCCAGGAGCGCACCCAGCGCCCGGCCACCGACCGAGCGCGGCGAGTGGTGGTAGTCGTTCCACCGGTCGACCAGCGCCCGCAGGTGGCGGACGGTGTCGCCGGCCCGTTCCGCGTACCGGCCGAGCCAGAACATGTTCTCGGCGGTGCGCGGCGAGATCCCCGACACGGCGCGCTGCGGACCCGCGTCCCCCGGGCCGCTGAGCCACGGGTCGGCGAGGGTGCCCGTCTCGGACGACAGGACCCAGACGTCCCTCGCGATCGCGCCGAGGGCACCCGAGACGCGTTGCTGCGACGGGTCGGGCGCGACCCGCGCCAGTCCGCCCGCCATGACCCGGTACGAGCCGTCGTGCGCGACGGCGAAGGTCCGGAGCACGGCTGCCGACGTGTCCGGCGCCCACGGCTCGCCGACGGGCTCCTGGCCGACCCACGCGCTCGGGTTCGCGGCGATCCGCTGGGCCAGGGAGTCGAGGGCCGCAGGGTCGAGCGTCCAGCCGAGCACAGTCGTGCTCCGCGACCCGCGCGCGGTCGGCTTGAGAACGAGCCGGTCGAGGTGGGCCAGGACGTGCGCCCGCGCCGTGTCGTCGCCGCACCAGTACGTCGGCGGCGTCGGCAGCGCGAGGTCGCGACCGAGGACGACGCGCGCGAGGCGGGGGAGGTGGGCCAGCAGGGCCGGGTTCTCGAGGACCGAGCTGCCCAGCGGGTTGACGACGCTGACCGACCCGGCCCGGAGTGCACGCACGAGCCCGGGCACCCCGAGCCGCGAGTCGGACCGCAGCTCGAGGGGGTCGCAGTAGTCGGCGTCGACGCGTCGCAGGATCACGTCGACCGGCTCGAGCGCGTCGAGCCCCTGCATCCACACGCGACCCTCGCGCACCAGCAGGTCGCTGCCCTCGACCATGGGCAGGCCGAGCATCGCGGCCAGGTACGACTGGTCGAACGCGGTCTCGCTGTGCGGACCGGACGTGAGCAGCACGACCCGCGGAGACGTGGCGCCCGCGCGGGCGGCGTCCTGCAGCGCGAGCTTGAGCGCGTGGAAGAACGGCCCGAGCCGCTGGATCGACGCCTGGCGGTAGACGCCGGACCGGACGCGTGCGACGACGCGACGATCCTCCATCGCGTACCCCGCGCCCGACGGGGCCTGCGTGCGGTCGGCGATCGCGACCCAGCCGCCCGACGCGTCCCGCGTGAGGTCGGTGGCCGTCAGGACGAGCTCGCGGGCCGTGGGCAGGCGGAGCCCGTCGACGGCGCGCAGGAACCCGGGGTGCGCGAGCACGATCTCGGGGGGCAGCAGCGCGTCAGTGAGGAGCCGGCGAGCGCCGTACAGGTCGACGAGGACCTCGTCGAGCACCTGGGCCCGCTCGACGAGGGCGGCATCGAGCGAGCTCCACTCGAGCTCGTCGATGACGACCGGGACGGGGTCGAGGTGCCAGCCGGGTGCGCCCGGGGTCGCGTCGTCGGTGCCGTAGGTGACGCCGTGGTCGGCGAGCAGCGTGTCCGTCTCGGCGCGGCTCCGGGCCAGCTCGGTGCCGGTCAGCGCGTCGACGATCTCGTCGACCGCTCGGGGACGCGGCGAGGACAGCAGGTCCGTCACGCGGGCCCCCTCAGGCGCCGGGGCCCGCGCCGGGTGGCGCGCGCCGAGGGGACCACCCCATCACGCCCGGAGCCGGACCCGATGCACCGACCACGTGTCGGGCACCGGCGCGCGGCTACGGACGCACCATCCCGACCGTCTCGAGCCCTGCCGGGCCGGCCACGACGGTCATCGCGGGGCTCGCGGAGCCCTGCACCGCGGCGACGACGTCGTCGACCACCCAGGGCCCGGCCAGGCCGTCGGCGCGGGCCCACAGGTCGACCCGCGCGCCCGTGCGGTGCTCGACCGCGCCGACGAGGGCGGGGTCCGGGGCGCCGACGAGCAGCACGTAGCGCGCGCCGAGCCGAGCCTCGGGCGCCGGGAGCCGCGAGCGGTCGTCGCGGTAGACGGACCAGTGGTAGCCGGAGATCGCGCCGGCGGCCAGCAGGATCGCCACGGGGATGCGCACGTCCCGCGCCACCTGGGCGTCGAAGCTGCCCTGCAGGGCGCCCTGGATCGCGAAGAACGCGGCGACCAGGACGGCGACGATCGCAGCCACCCCGCCGAGGCCGAAGAGCACGAACAGGTAGGTCCGTCGTGTCGGCGAGCCGAGCTCCTCCGGGCCGTCGGCGTGCACGAGCCGTTCGATGCGCGACCAGAACACCCACCACAGCGGACCGCCGACGAGGAGGAGCGTCACGCCCGACAGCAGCGAGTTGACCACGGAGGTTCCGAGCTCGATGTCGGCGACCGGGATCAGCGACTCGACGAGTGCGACCACCACCAGGGTCACGCCGACGGCGGCAGCCAGCAGGGCGATCCCCGCCATCAGGTACTCGTAGACGCGGGTGACCTCGGTGCGTCCGGGGGTGGCGGCGGCGAGGACCTGCCGGTGGTACCACCAGCTCAGCGCGCCGACGACGACGCAGGCGACCGCGGTCGGGGTGCCCTCGAAGTGCTGGGCGGCCTGGGTGGAGGACGGGTCGCCGAGCAGCCAGACGAGCACCTGGTACACGGCGATGCTGGCTCCGACCACGGCCAGGACCAGCGAGACGCCGACGCCGACCGGGAGCACGTAGGCGAACCACAGCGGTGTCCGGTCGGCTGTGGACCAGGTCCGCAGCCAGTACACGACCCAGACGGGGATCCCGACGACCACTGTCGCCGCGGCCTGCGCGATCGGGCGCTCCTGCCCGACGAGCACGGTGCTCGCATCGCTCAGGACGAGAGCGGCGACGGACGCGCCCAGCAGCCAGACCAGACCGCCGACGCTCGTGCCGAGGCCGATGAGCGAGCCGATCACCAGCTGACCCTGACGGCGGCCGGCGTCGAGCATCCGGTGCGCCACGGTCCAGTGCACGAGCCAGACCGCGGTCCACACGACGAACCGGACCGCCGCGGGTCCGTCGAACGCCAGGCCCGACAGCACGGGGGCGACGACGTCGTGCAGGGCCACCATGGCCACCACCAGGGCAGTCAGGGGCGCGACTGTCAGGTAGAAGGCCCAGCCGGTGGACGCCGCCTCGTCCGGGTCCTGCCGCAGGTGCCGACGCGACCACGACGCGAGCAGGAGGAGCATCGGGATGCCGAAGACCGTGAAGGTCAACGCCCGGGCCAGGGCGGTGTTGTTGTCCCCGGCGAACGCCGCCTTCTGGAACGGCAGGCCGAGGAGCTCCGACAGGCCGGCCGCCGCGATGATCAGCAGACCGAGCAGCAGCACGTACTGGAAGAAGCGCCGGACGCTGCGCGCGTCGTTCCGTTGGCCGCCGGCACGGTTGCCGAAGTGCCGGACGGCCCACACGATCAGGACGATCGGGAGCGCGATCGAGAGCAGCGAGGACAGGACCCCGAAGATGATCATGATCAGCCCTTCGTCGACCCGCACAGGTACAGCAGCCACGGTGATCCGCTGATCTTCCAGGCCGAACCGTCGCGCTCAGCGGTGATGCGCTCGGTGTGCGTGTACCCGGAGTCCCCGAAGGGTCCGCTGTCGGCTCCCTCGGTGACGTCGACCGTCACGACGGCTGTGTCGCCGGTGACGACGGTGTCCTTGAGCACGATGCGTGCCGAGTCTGAGACGGTCGTGGCCGAGACGTCCGAGAGGCCGCAGCCGGACGTCGGCGAGAGGAGCTTCGCCGCGGCCGAGTAGTTCCCCGCGAGCACGGCCTTGAGGTACTCCTGAACGACGCCCTGCGGGGTGCTCGGGTCCAGCGTCGGTGCCGTGCGGTTCGCGGCCACCACCCCGGCAATTGCAGCGAGAACAACCACGATGCCGACGACTGCGGCGAGGACACGGTTCGGTCCGCTGGCCATGTGCCCAGTGTCATGGCCTGGGTAGGTTCCCGCAAAAGATCGACGGCTTGTCCGACGTCAGACGTTGATGACCTTGTCCGCCCAGGTGGTCCACTCCGCGAGCTCAACCATGGACGATCGGTGCGCCCCGTCGAGCAGCCGGTCGGCGTCCAGTCCGCGCGCGTCCATGCATGTGCCGCAGACGCCGACCAGACCGCCGGCGCGCACCAACGCTGAGGTCTGCTTGCCGGTGTTGTAGAAGCCGTCGGGCACCTTCTGGCCGGTGCTGCTGGAGAGCACAGCGTCGCCGAAGAGGAAGACGCGCACCTCGTCCCCGTTGTGGGCCAGCTGCAGGGCCCAGCGCAGCCCGTTGTACACGCGCTCGCTGCCGTAGGGCGGGTCGTGCAGGGCGAACAGGATGGCGCTCATCGCTTCTCCAAAGATCCGTGGAACAATCGATCCGAGGTTAGGGTGACGCGTCACTCACTGTCCAGCTGCGCTGTCCCCGTCCGAGCAGGAGGAGATCCGTGAGCCGCAGGGAGGCCAAGGACGCCGTCTTCGAGCAGTTCGCGCGCATCGGCAAGGCGTTGGCCAGCCCGAAGCGGCTCGAGCTGATCGACCTGATCGCCCAGGGCGAGCGCTCGGTCGACGCACTCGCCCAGGCGGCGGGGATGAACCTCTCCACCGCCTCGGCGAACCTGCAGGCGCTGCGCCACGCGCGCCTGGTCACCACCCGACGTGAGGGAACGAAGGTCTACTACCGGCTCGCCGGGCCCGGCGTCGCCGACCTCTACCTGCAGATCCAGCGGATCGCCGAGTCGCACCTGCCAGACCTCGCAGCGGCGCGATCGGCCTTCCTCGGACCGGAGGACACCGAGGAGATCGGGCGCGACGAGCTGTGGCGCCGGATCCAGGACGGCACCGTGACGGTGATCGACGTCCGGCCCGCCGAGGAGTTCGCCCGCGGTCACCTGCCCGGAGCGGTGTCCATCCCGCTGGACGACCTCGGCGACCGTCTCGGCGACCTCCCGCCGGGGACGGACGTCGTGGCGTACTGCCGGGGGCCCTACTGCGTCCTGTCGCGCGATGCCGTGCGGATGCTGCGGGTCCACGGTCTGCCCGCCCGGCGCCTGTCCGACGGCGTCCTCGAGTGGCGCGCGGCGCTGCTGCCCGTCGAGTCCGCGGACGTCGCATGACCACGGCCATCCCGATGCCCTCCCGGCCCATCTACCTCGACCACAACGCGACGACGCCGGTCGATCCGCGCGTCGTCGCGGCGATGCTGCCGTACCTGACCGAGCACTTCGGCAACCCCTCGAGCACGCACCCGTTCGGCGCGGAACCACGCGCCGCGGTGGCGACCGCGCGGGTGCAGGTCGCCGACCTGATCGGCGCGCAGGCGGACGAGATCGTCTTCACGGCGACTGGTTCGGAGGCGGACGCGACCGCGATCCGGGGCGTGGTGACCGCCGCGCGTCGGGCCGGCGTCGAGCGGCCGCACGTGATCACACAGGCGACCGAGCATCCCGCCGTTCTCGCCGCGTGCTCCTACGCCGCGCGGCATCACGGCGCCGTCGTCACGGTGCTCGATGTCGACATCGACGGCCTCGTCCACCCCGACCAGGTACGCCGCGCCATGACCGACGACACGGTGCTGGTCTCCGTCATGCAGGCCAACAACGAGACGGGAGTCCTGCAGCCGATCGCCGAGCTCGCCGCCACGGCGCACGAGCGCGGGGCGCTGTTCCACACGGACGCCGCACAGAGCGTCGGCAAGATCGCGGTGGACGTCGGCGTCCTCGGGGTCGACCTGCTGACGCTCGTCGGCCACAAGATGTACGCCCCCAAAGGCATAGCCGCGCTGTACGTGCGCACCGGCGTGGACGTCGAGGCGCTCGTCGGCGGGGGCGGGCAGGAGCGCGGACGGCGTGGGGGGACGGAGAACGTGCCGTCCATCGTCGGGCTCGGTGCGGCGGCGCGGATCGCGGCCGACGAGCTCGCTGCGGGGTCACCGGAGCGCCTGGCGATCTTGCGGGATCAGCTGCTCGACCTGATCCGCGGCTACGCACCGGGCCGGGTGCACGTGAACGGTGCCGGGGCGCCGCGGCTCCCCCAGACGCTCAACATCAGCATCGACGGCACCCAAGGGCACGCCGTCCTGGACCAGTGCCCGGGTGTTGCCGCCTCCACGGGATCCGCCTGCCACTCCGGGCAGCACAGCCCCTCACCCGTGCTCACCGCGATGGGACTCACGCCGGAGCGGGCGATGGCGGCACTCCGCCTCACGCTCGGCCGCTGGACCGACGGCCAGCAGATCACTGCCGCAGCCGACGAGCTCGGGCGAGCAGTGCGCTGAGCCGGCGAGCGCCGATACCTCGCGGACAGCCGACGCTGGGTGTGCGAGCGGGCGAGCTGGTGACCATCCCCCTGCAGGGTGAGGACGAGGGACCTGTCATCGGTCCCGAGCCAGGGGATCTCCTGACCTGCCGTTCGCTCTGATAGTCAGGCAAGCCAACAAGCACCGACGAGGAGAACCGTCGATCGCCGAACGCGGCTCGTGCAATCTCAGATCCAGACGGGTGCGATGGGGCGAGCTCCTTCAACCGAGGCGTAGCTTCGCCATATGGGCAGGGGGTGACTTCACCCACGCTCGACTGAGTCGGGGTCAAAGACGACCACGCGGTCGCCACCGGCTGCTTCGGCGGCGTAGAGGGCGTCGTCGGCATCTCGCAGAACGTCATCGACATTCTGACCGGCCTTGGCGATGGTGACCCCGACGCTGAGTCTCGGATTCAGTGTGTTCCCCCGGAACTCCAGCGGTGCGGAGGTCGCCTCGTGGATCTGGGAAGCGATGCATTCCGCGTCGGTCAGGTGGTGGACCCCTCGAGGATGACAGCGAATTCGGCCCGGTGGGCCATCTGTGCGGCCGCGTGGCGCGTCTGGGTGATGTCCTGCATCTGGGCGGTTCGCGGACTCTGAACGCTACGGGTGGCAGGTGGCTCTCCGGGT
>NZ_DASUIR010000062.1:0-2103 GCF_036279715.1 Cellulomonas sp.
GCGTTCGGCGTGCGCACGTGCGAGCGCCGAGCACAGCGTCGTGGTGGATCTCTCGGCCTGCGCGCGGGTCGGACCCGAAGGGCTCGCCGAGCTGGCCTCGGCGCGGCGGCGACTCGCCCGCAAGTCCGCGGAGATCCGTGCCTTCGCCGGCGACGAGCTCGTCAATGCCGCGGCCGTTGCCGGGGTCGTGGAGACCGTCATCATCTCTGCTCGCCGGCCGTTGCCGACGGCGTTCAGCTGACGAGCACTCGCGGCGAGCGGGTCGGCGTGCATGTGGTCGGTGGTCGACCAGCCGACACGCATCTGGGGCATCAGCCGGCAACCGCTCCCAAGCGGGCGGTCAGAGGACGCCGATCCTAGAATCGGAGCAGCGGCCCGTGGGCATGCGGTGGCCGCGAGCCATCGACACGAGGGGCATTGCCATGAGCGAGAGCATCGACGACACACCGGTCGCTGACGACGAGGTGGAAGAGGTCCTGGCCGATGAGGAGTCCGACGAGGAGGCCGAGCGGTCCTTGCCGCAAGAAGGCTCCGACGACGACCCGGGAAGCATGATCAACCGCTGACATGCTCTCCTGGCGAAGTCGGGGGACACGTCGTCCGCCCGCGTAGCCCGTGACGACTGTGACCCCAAGGGCCGCGGCTCGCCATCATGAGAGCTCCTCGCGCACGGCACGCTCGGCCGGCGCACGGGTCCGCCGGGGTGTGATCACCTGTCCGCGCTCCCAGAGGCCGATCAGGCGAGGGTCGATGTAGGACGACCGGCATACCGGTCGCGGCCAGCGGCGGCGTGCCGTGGCTTCCCGAGGGACGGTAGGCGCGTGCTCGAGGGATGCAACCAGGCGACCTCACGCGTCGCGATGACGCACGGGCAGGGGCCCGGACGACCGCCGAACGCCATGTGTGTGCCGCATCGCGAGCCACAGGACCGGGACGACCAGCGCGCCAGAGATCCCGGCGAGCCAGGCGAAGCCGAGAGCGACCATGATCGCCCCGGACCCGATCGCCCCGACCGCCGCCGCGGCGTTCATCGCCGAGTCGCCGGCGCCCTGGACGAACGGGCGCGACGCGGCCGGTACCGACTGCGACAGCATGGTCGAGGCCGGCACGGTGACGATCGACCAGCCGAGCCCCAGAAGGAAGAGGCCGGCGACGACGACACCGGCCGACGACGGTGCCGCCACGTTGAGGACGGCGGAGAGAGCGAGCACGCCCTGACCGGCAAGGATCACGGGCATCCGGCCGAACCGGTCCGCCGCCGCCCCGACCAGCGGGGCGAACGCATACATCCCCAGCACGTGCACGCTGATCGTGATGCCGACGATCGTGATCGAGTGACCATGCATCGCGAGACTCACCGGCGTCATCGTCATGACCGAGACCATCGCCACGTGCGCGAGGACGAGCGCGGCCAGGGCGAACCGAGCAGCGGGGACCTGGCGGATCTCGCTCAGTGCTCGCCGCAGATTCACCGGCGAAGGCGCTGGGCCCGTCGCCGGCGCGGTGTCGCGGTGCTCGGCGGCAACCGCCAACGGGTCGGGCCGCATGCGGAACCACACCGTCGCAGCCGTGCCGGTCAGGAGCACCGCCCCGATGACGAATGCACCCGACAACGGGGGCAGCCCGAGCCGAGACTCCACGAGCTTGCCCGGGATCCCGAGATTGGGCCCGAGCACCGCCCCGAGGGTCCCGACCCACACGACGAGCGACAGGCTGCGAGCGCGGTGCGCGGGAACGGCAAGATCCGTCGCGGCGAAGCGCGACTGCAGACCGGCGGCGGACCCGGCGCCCAGCGCCATCATGCCGAGGACCATCACGAGCACCGACGTGGTCGAGGCGGCCACCACGAGGAGAGCGGCGCCGACCGCCGCAGAGCCCCACGCGAGCGTCAACGCCCGACGACGCCCGCGCCGGGCGGCGAGCATGCCGAGCGGAAGTGCCAGGAGCGCAGCCCCGATGGTCACCGACGCCCGTGCGATGCCGGCCCAGGCCTCCGACCGGGTGAGCTCCTGGGCGAGCAGGACGCCGATCGACGGCGCGGCACCGATGCCGAGCGAACCGAGCACCTGGGCGACGAGAAGGACCCGGAGGGTTCGCCGACGA
>NZ_DASUIR010000063.1:0-7381 GCF_036279715.1 Cellulomonas sp.
ATCGCCTGGGGCAAGGAGCAGATGGCCTCGTACAAGTACCCCCGGATGGTCGAGATCGTCGAGTCGCTGCCGACGACTGCGACCGGGAAGATCCTCAAGCGCAAGCTCAGGTGACGTGACCTGCATCCCGTACGCACGGCATCATCACGCCCGGCCGGGCGACCCCGGCCGACCCGACTGTCCACGGGCCGCCAGTGCGAACCACGCGAGGGCGAGGGCGGCGAGGTTGAGTACGCTCGAGGACGGCATGTCGAGCATCCCGGGGCCCCACCAGGTCCCGAACCCCGTGACTGAGATGCTGCAGAGCACGACGGGGATCACGACCGCGAACGGCACCACGGCGTGCGTCCAGGGTCGCCGCTGCGCCGCCCAGGTCCGCGCCCTCCGGTCGAGAGCGGCTGCCGGACCGGCGACAGCCCATGCCGCCGGAAGGATGACGACGAGCCCGAGCGCGTGCGCAAGCCACCACGGGAGGCCGAGTGGTCGGGCGGTGAAGCCGAGGCCCCAGGCCGCCCCGGCGACCAGGGCGACGAAGGGGATGTGCCAGAGGTAGATGCCGATCGCCCGGGACCCGAGCGCACCGACTGCCCGGTACGTCCGGTCCGCGGCGAGCCGGCGCACCAGCCACGGCCAGAGTGCCGCGAGCAGCAGGATCTGGCCGAGGCCGTACAGCGCGACGACGAGCGTCGGGGGTGCCAGGTTCGACGGTTCCGGATCGCCTCCGAAGGACACCATCGACGACGAGTACGGACCGAGCACCCCGAGCCCGACGGCGGCCGCGACAGCGACCACGCCGCCGGAGACGAGCCACGCACGCCGAGCCTCCCGCAGCGCGGGGAGGTGGTACCCGACCTGGTGCACGAACGCCCAGACGAGGACGAGGTTGAGCCAGCCCAGCGGCGCCCAGACGTTCCACCGCAGCAGGTCCACCGCGATGATGGCGCCGAGCCACAGGCCGACCGAGAGCCACGGTCGCCGGGTCCAGCGGGTCGTCCAAGGGACCGCCGCCGTCGCGGCCGCGTACACGGCGAGGAACCACACGAGCTCGGCGAGGAAGCGTCCGGCGAACCCGGCCAGCGGTACCAGGAGCGCCACGGGAAGCAGCAGCACGGTCCACACGGCCGTGTAGACCAGGCCCGGGGTCGCCAGCCGCACCAGACGGCGCCGCAGGTACGCGGCGACGTCGGGGTCGCGATGCCACGAGAGCGCGTTCGCGACGGCCCCGGCCGCGAAGAAGAGCGGCAGGACCTGGGCGACCCACGTGACCCAGACCAGGCCTGGGCGCTGGTCGAGGACGGCGGCCGGGCTCCCGGTGCTGGTGTCCCACTCGAGGCTGTGTCCCACCACGACGACGACCAGGGCGAAGGCCTTGACCGCGTCGAGCACACGGTCGCGCGCGCCGAGGCCGGCGTCCAGGCCGGTCGCGAGTGGCGAGGAGCTGCCCATCGCGTCCTCCCGCGCCTGCGGATCCTGGAGACTCTCGCATCGTCTCACCAGCTGGGGAAGCCCGCCGGGGGCGCGACTATGGTGAAGCGATGTCGGTCAAGCAGATCCAAGTCACCTTCGACTGCGCTGAACCTGAGCGCGTCGCTCGATTCTGGTGCGAGGTGCTGGGGTACGTCGTACCGCCGCCGCCAGAGGGCTTTGCTACGTGGGACGATTTCGATCGCGCGCTGCCGCCTGACCATCAGGGTTCGGCGTTCGCCTGCGTCGATCCCTCAGGTGTGGGCCCGCGACTGTTCTTCCAGCGCGTTCCCGAAGGCAAGGTCGTCAAGAATCGGCTCCATCTTGACGTGCGGGTCGGCACCGGGCTCGTGGGTGAAGAGCGCCTGACCGCGCTTGAGGCCGAATGCGCACGACTGGTCCCGCTCGGCGCGGTACGGGTGCGACTACTGCCTGCGGATGGCGAGGACGAGTCGTGCCTCGTCATGCAGGACATCGAGGGCAACGAGTTCTGTCTCGACTGAGTGGTCGCGAACGTGAACGAGCCGTCGCACATCCCGCGGCACCTCCGCTCCACCCGAGCCGTCAGTTCGGGACCGCTGCCCCCGCGAGGTCCCCGACCGGCTCGTAGACGCACGCCGGGTCCTCCCCGAGCGGGTTGCCGTCGACCGCGAAGGCCCGCGCCCGGGACCCGCCGCACAGGTCGGCGTACTCGCACCGCCCGCACCGTCCCTCGAACGCGGTTCCGCGGATCTCGCGGAGGACGTCGTTGTCGCGGTAGATCTCGCTCAGGGGACGCTCGCGCAGGTTCCCGAGCCCGAGCGGCAGGAACCCGGCCGGGTAGACCTCGCCGTCGTACGCGACGAAGAGGATGCCCTTGCCGTCCCGCGTCGCGGCCGTGTGCGCGCTCGGCTTGCGGGTCGGCGCGCCGAGCTGGTCGCTCAGGCGTGCGGTGAGCTCGCGGTACGTCTCGGACGTGGGGGCCTCACCGCCCGCGCGCCGTGCGGCGACCACGCGGCGGAAGAACGGCGCCTCGACCGTCCGGACGATGAACTCGTACGCGGACGCGTCGAACAGGAAGTGGCACACGTCCTCGTGCTCAGCGGGGGTGATCGCGTTCGTCGCGACCCCGCGGCCGACGTGGACGAGGAAGAAGACCTCCCAGACGTGGGCCCCGGTGCTCTGCACGAGCGCGGCGATGTCGGCCAGCTCGTCGAGGTTCTCGCGCATGACCGTGGTGTTGATCTGGACGTCGAGCCCCGCGGCGACGAGCGCCCGGATGGCCGCGACGGTGTCGTCGAAGTGGTGCTCGATCGCGCGGACGCCCTCGTGGGTCGGTGCGGTCGCGCCGTCGAGGCTGATGGAGACCGCGCGGACGCCGCTGGTCGCGATGCGCTCGATCATCTCCGGGGTCAGCGCGGGGGTCACCGAGGGGGAGAGCGCCACGGGGATCCCGAGGTTCTTCGCGTGCTCGACGAGCTCGAACAGGTCGGGGCGGAGCAGGCAGTCGCCACCCGTGAGGACGAGGATCGGGTACGGGCGCCCGAACCCGGCGACCTGGTCGATGAGGTCGCGTCCCTCGGCGACGTCGAGCTCGCCCGGGAGCGGCTTCGTCAGGGCGGACGCCCGGCAGTGCCGGCACGCGACGCCGCACGCCCGCGTGGTCTCCCAGAAGACGAGCATGGGGCGCTGGGCGAAGTCCACCTTCGACACGGGCACGCCGGGGTGGCCGTTGCCGTGTCCGTGGCCGTGCGGTCGGTCGGGCGTGGGGATGGTCATGCGGATCCTCTCGTGGGGGTGCTGGGGCTCGCGAGCCCCGTCAGCACCGTGTCGGCGGTGCGTCGTGCCTGGCCCACGCACGTGGCCACGCCGACGCCTGTGCTGGCGGCGCCGATGACGTGCACGCCAGGGATCGCGCCGAGTGCGCGCGAGATGCGGTCCAGCCGGCCCTGGTGTCCGACGGTGTACTGCGGCATGGCCCGTGGCCAGCGTTGGACCTGGGCCTGGATCGGGGCGGTGCTCATCCCCATGGTCCGGACAAGGTCGGCGTGGACGCGTGCGACGAGCTCGTCGTCGTCCATGTCCATGAAGCGTCGGTCGCCGTACCGGCCCACCATCGCGCGCAGCAGGACGGTCGACGGATCGGCGAGGTGCGGCCACTTGGCGGCGAGCCAGCTGCAGCCGACGAGCAGCAGGTCCTCGTCGGCCGGGACGAGGAACCCGGTGCCGTCGAGCTCGCGGGTCAGCGCCTCGCGCGGGTACAGGAGCGTGATGGACGCGGCGTCGACGTAGGGCACCTCGGCGGCGGCCTCGGCGGCGTCCGGCGCGAGGTCGGCCAGCAGGGGAGCGGTGACGAAGGCAGGTGTCGTCAGGACGACCGCGTCGGCGGCGAGCTCGCTCCCGTCGGAGAGGGTCAGGACGTAGCGGTCACCGTCGCGCCGCAGGGACTCGACCCCGGCGCCGAGCCGGACCTCGCACCCGTCCATCGCCGTGATCGCGTCGGTCAGGGACTCGACGAGCCGGGTCAGGCCGCCCTCGAGGGACACGAGCGCGGGGCCCTGGGGTGCTGCCCGCCGCGGCTGGCGTCGCAGGGCGAGGTAGATGCTGCGGCTCCGGCGGGCCAGCGCGTCGACCTCGGGCACGGTGCTACGCGCACTGAGCAGGTCGGCACGGCCGGCGTGGATGCCGCCGAGCAGCGGGTCGATGAGTCGGTCGAAGACCTGCGTGCCGAACCGGGGACGCACGAGAGCGCCGATCGAGAGGTCCTCGTCGTCGGGCACAGCCCGGCGCGGCAGCACCAGGTCGAGGCCCGCCCGGGCGATGCCGAGGGGCGAGAGCAGGCCCGACAGCAGCAGGGGCAGCAGGCGCTGCGGGATGCCGAACATGGTGCTCGGCGGAAGGGTCCGCAGCCGGCCGCGGGACCACACGAACGACCCACCCGCACCGGGCGCGACCGTCGCGCCGGCGAGGTCGAGGTCCTCGAGCAGCGCGCGCATGGCCGGCGCGCGGACCATCAGCGCGTCGGGGCCGGTGTCGACGAGGTGCCCGCCGATCGCCTGCGTCCGCACCTTGCCGCCGAGCCGGTCGTCGCGCTCGACGAGGACGACCTCGAGGTCCGGTCGGCCGGCGCAGCCGAGGTGGTACGCGGCGGCCAGCCCGCTCACACCGCCACCCACGACGACGACGCGCTGCGGGGTGGTGACGGGGGACTCTTCTCCGGGGACGGACATCTGGGCGAACGTAAACCAGCGCCCACGCGGGTCCTGGGCCTTAGGTCCCATGCGGCCGCGCCGTCGCAGGCGCCGGGCGGCGGGCGGCGTCGCGGGTGCGGCAAGATGGGCCTCGTGACCGCGTCGATCGAGCTGCCCGGTTGGACCCCCACCTACTCCGGCAAGGTCCGGGACCTCTACGTCCCGGATCCCGCCCACCACGTGGGTGCGACGGTGCTGGCGAGGTTCGGCGACGTCCTGCTGGTCGTCGCGAGTGACCGGATCAGCGCGTACGACCACGTGCTCCCGACGCTGATCCCCGACAAGGGCGTCGTGCTCACGCAGCTCAGCCGGTGGTGGTTCGACCAGCTCGCGGACCTCGTCCCGAACCACGTCGTCCCCGACGCCGACGACGCAGTCCCGGCGGCTGTCGCGGGCCGCGCGATGGTCTGCCGCCGGCTCGAGATGTTCCCGGTCGAGTGCGTCGCACGCGGCTACCTGACCGGCTCCGGGCTCGTCGAGTACCTCGCGAAGGGCGAGGTCACGGGCATCCCGCTGCCCGCGGGGCTCCTCGACGGGTCGCGGCTGCCCGAGCCGATCTTCACGCCCGCGACCAAGGCGGCCCTCGGCGACCACGACGAGAACGTCAGCTTCGACGTCGTCGCCGGGCAGATCGGCGTGGACGACGCCGCGCGGCTGCGTGACCTGACGCTCGCCGTCTACGCGCGTGCCGAGCGGATCGCGCGCGAGCGGGGCGTGATCCTCGCGGACACCAAGCTCGAGTTCGGGGTCGACCCCGCCACGGGCGCGACCGTGCTGGGCGACGAGGTGCTGACCCCCGACTCGTCGCGGTTCTGGCCCGCCGACGACTGGACACCGGGCCGCGCCCAGCCGAGCTTCGACAAGCAGTACGTGCGCGACTGGCTGACGTCGGCCGCGTCCGGTTGGGACCGCGCGGGCGACACCCCGCCGCCGCCGTTGCCCGACGACGTGGTCGAGCGGACCCGGTCGCGCTACCTCGAGGCGTTCGAGCGGTTGACCGGTCACCCGCTCGCCTGACGCGGTGGGCCGCCGGGCCGACGGTCCTGACCCCAACCGTTCGGACCCGGCCGCGGCATCAGCCACCACGGTGGCCACCCGGGTGCCGCCCGCAGCGCCGCGGAGCGACCGCCTGGTGGATCGTCGACCCGTCGACGATCGATCGATCCGTGGACACGAAGGTCTCACGTTCTCCGCCTCCGTACCGATCTGAGAGGCAGAGACGGACCGAAGGGGCTCCGTGTCCTGGCGGCTGTTCGACGAAGGAGCTCGTCATGGTCGAGAACCTGTCACGAGGCGGACCGGTGGTGGAGCGCCGGCGGGGACCGGGTGCCTGGGGGATGGGTGCGTCCAGGGCGCTGTCTCGCCTCCGGCTGACCGCGCGCCTGGGCCTGCTGGTCGCCGTGCTGCTCGTTCCCACGGTCGTGGCGATGTGGTCGTTCGTCGGGGTCATGAGCAGCCAGGCGGCGTTCTCGGCGGCCGAGCGGGACGGCGTGACCGTCCTGACACCTGCCCTTGCGGCGCTGACGGCGACGGTCGCCGGTGACGCCCCCGACGTGGCCGCAGTCCGCTCGGCGGTCGCGGCCAGGCCCGGTCTCGCTCTGGAGAAGGAGATGGCCGCAGTCGACGGGGCTACTGCCGGGGCGACGACTCCTGGTGGCAGGGCGCAGCTGGCCTCCTCGCTGGTCGATCTCATCGATGCGGCGGCCAACAACTCCAACTTGATGCTCGACCCGGACCTGGACTCGTTCTACGTGATGGACGCACTCGTGGTGCAGGTGCCGAAGGCTCTGCTGATGGCCGCGCAGGCCGCGGTGCCCCCGAGCGGCACCCCTGACCAGCAGGTGGCCACGCAGGCCGTGCTTGCCGGGCAGCTGGCGAGTGCCGCGGCCGCCGTGGAGTCCGACCTTGCGATCGCGACATCGCACACCGCAGACGGTCACCTGGTCGCGGACACCCGGAGCCTGTCCGCCTCTGCATCCACCGTGAGTGCGCTGTCCTCGACTTTGACGGCGTCCCTCGCCCATCCGGCCGCGGCGGATCCGGGAGCAGCGGGCAGGGCAGCGGGCCAGGCTGCGACGTCGGCGACGCCCACGCTGGACCGGCTGCTCGAGGCGCGGATCGCCGGCTTGTCCGAGCGCCAGCTGATCACACTCGGAATCACGGTGGTCAGCTTGCTGGTCGCGCTCGCCTGGGCCGGCGCGGTGGTCATGAGCTCCCGCACGGATGTCAGCCTTGCGCTGGGCAGTATCCAGGCCATCGCTGGAGGCGACCTGACGGACCGTGCCGTGCCGATCGGGCGCAACGAGATGGGCGACATCGGGTTGGCAGTCGCAACGGCCCGCAGCCAGCTGCGGTCGACGATGGCCGGTGTCGCGGAGACTGCCCAGACGGTGAGCGCTGCTGCCGAGGAGCTGTCGGCGGCCAATGCGCAGGTGTCGGCGGGCTCGGCGGAGACGAGTGTGCAGGCGGGGGTGGTGGCGGCTGCGGCGGAGCAGGTGTCGCGCAATGTGCAGACGGTGGCGGCGGGGGCGGAGCAGATGGGTGCTTCGATCCGGGAGATCGCGCAGAACGCGAATGAGGCGGCGAAGGTCGCGAATCAGGCGACGGGGGTGGCGGCGGCGACGAATGAGACGGTGCTGAAGCTGGGGACGTCGAGCCAGGAGATCGGGAACGTGGTGAAGGTGATC
>NZ_DASUIR010000064.1:0-2531 GCF_036279715.1 Cellulomonas sp.
CTCCATCTCGCCGTCGGAACGGCAGTACCGGTCGATCGCCCGCGCGAGGTTCTCGAAGGTCGCGACGACCGGCGTCACGGGCATCCGCGACATCGTCCGGACGTCGTCGACCGCCACGACGTTGCCGGGGTCGGCCGTGGCGAGGATCAGGGTGCCGTTCTGGATCGCGATCGGCAGCACGGTGTACCGCCGGCACAGCGCGGCGGGCACCGTCGCGACCGCCATGCGGTCCACCGGATAGTCGTCGAGGTCGATGAACTCCATGCCGACCTGCCGCGCGAGTGCCGCGACGAGCTGACCCTCGGACAGGACCCCGATCTCGACGAGGGTGCGGCCCAGCGACTGCCCGCGTGCCACCTGCTCGTCCAGCGCCGCCATGAGCTGACCCTCGGTGACCAGCCCCTCGTCCAGCAGGATCTCGCCCAGTGCCTTCACGGTGGGTCCTCTCGTCACGGTGCTGTGCTCCGACCGCACAGGTGCCACCCTCAACCAGATCGGCACGCAAACGGGTGAAGGTAAGCATCCACGACGTGTTTCGGCGGACGGGTTCCGTCAGGGTCGCGGTGCGAGTGCCTCGTGCGCGCTGCCCTGCTCGAGCGCCTCGGCCAGCGCTGCCGACATCGCGTCGACCGGGCCCGCGCGGCCCGTCATGAGCCGCACCTGCTCGGCGGCCTGGTGCAGCAGCATGCGCTCACCGCCGACGACGACTCCCCCGGCCCGCGTCCACGCGGCAGCGAGAGCCGTGGGGCGCGGGTCGTAGGCCACGTCGAGGAGGACACCATGGGGCTCGACGGCACCGTGCTCGGAGGCGCTCGCTGCGAGCTGTGCCGCGACGGGGTCGGCGGCGTGCGGCGGCAGCGTCGAGACGACGAGGTCGGCCGACGTGATCTCGTGAGCCGCGGTGTCCGAGCTCACATACCGCGGCTCGACACCCATCCGGTGGGCAGCGCGCATGAGGCCGCCGATGCGGCCGAGCGAGCGCACGTACACGACCGGCGTCGTGCACCCGAGCTGCGCGAGTGCAGCCAAGGTCGAGGCCGCCGTCGCGCCGCCACCGAGCACCGCCGCGGTCCGCCGGACCGAGGCGACGGGTCCTGGCCCGAGAGCCTCCCCCAGCGCAGTGACGATCCCGTACACGTCGGTGTTGGCACCGGTGAGCACCGGGCGTCCGCGACCGGCTTGGACCAGCACGGTGTTGACGGCGCCCACGACCTCGGCGAGCGGCTCGATGTGGTCGAGCAGCCCGATGACCGACTGCTTGAGCGGCATGGTCAGGCTGAGGCCGGCCCACTCCCCCGTGAGCGACTCGAGGAACGCCGGCAGCTGCTCCTCGGTGACGTCGACGGCGTCGTACCGCCACGAGTCCAGCCCGAGCGCCGCGTAGGCGGCGCGATGCAGCACCGGGGAGAGCGAGTGCGCGATCGGGTGTCCCAGGACGGCGGCCCGCCGTCCTGCGCTCGCCTCGGTCACTTCCCGTTGGCCTTCTGCCACGCTCTCAGCTCGGCGACGTTCACGTTGTGCTCGGCGAGCGTCGTGGCGAACTTGGTCTCACCGGTGTCGAGGTTGACCGCCGTCCAGAACAGCCAGTCCCCCGGCGTCGGGGTGAGGACCGCGTCGATCGACGCCTCGCTCGGCGAGTCGATCGGGTGCGGCGGGAGGCCGACCCGGTTCTCGAGGTTGAACGGGTTGTCGACCAGCTTGTCGTCGTTCGTCAACGACGTACCTGGTTTGCCCAGCCCGTACGCGAGCGAGGCGTCGATCTGCAGGTGCATGTCGATGTCCAGCCGGTTCTGGATCGCCTGGGCGATCTTCGCGCGGTCCTCGGGCGACTTGCCCTCCTCCTCGACGAGCGAGGCACGGATGAGCGTGTCCTCCCACTTCGCCTGGGGAACCTGCTTGGCAGTGAGCACCGCAACGGTCTTGGCCACCATCGGCGCGAGCACCGAGCTCGCCGTGGCGCCCGGCTCGACCTGGTACGTGAGCGGGAACAGCCAGCCCTCGAGCTGGCCGCCCGCCTCGGCGGGCAGTCCGAGAGCAGCGGTGTCCGCGGCGGCAGCGTCGAGGTCGGCGGCGGGGATGCCGGTGGCGGTGGAGATCTTGGCCAGGATCTCCTTGACCGAGAGCCCCTCCTGGATCGTCACCTTGAACGAGACCCGGCTCGTCGGGTTGAGCAGCGCCGAGACGGCGTCCGACGCCTTCATCTGTGTGAAGAGCCGATACGTCCCGGGCTGGATCCCGGCCGCGGCCGGGTTGGCGTTGAACGCCTTTGTGAACGCGCCCGCGGTCGCGACGACGTCGGCCTTCGCGAGAGTCGCACCGATCGCGGCGCCGCTGTCCCCCGCCGCGATGACGATGTCGACCGACCCCTGGCCTGGCCCCGGGTAGTCGCTGACGGCCTTCTGGGAGCTCGTCGGGGAGAAGTCGATCCCGAGCACGCTGATCACCACGTACGCCGCCCCACCCACGAGCGCGAGAGCCATGAGCAGAACCACCAGGCTCCGGCGGCGGCGGCTGCGGCGCTCCTTGAGCTT
>NZ_DASUIR010000065.1:0-84686 GCF_036279715.1 Cellulomonas sp.
GTGGAGCTGAGGGGATTCGAACCCCTGACCCCCTGCATGCCATGCAGGTGCGCTACCAGCTGCGCCACAGCCCCGTGACCCACCCCGGGGGGAGAACCACCACCCTTGCGGGCGTCGTGAAGTCTAGGCGGAACCCTGCCCTCAGCGCTAATCGGGGTCGCGGACCTCGCGGTCGGGCCCCGCGTCCCAGTCGGCGGAGGCGTCGGTGGGTCCCAGGTTGTAGCCCGTGAGCCGCCACGTGGGCCCTAGGTTCCCGCGGCCGAGCCGCAGCTCGGCCCAGTGCGCGTTGCTGACCCCGACGATGCCCCGCCAGGCGGGCGGCAGACCGAGCAGGCCGGCCACCCCGAGCCCGATCGCGGCGCCGTGCGAGACGACGAGGAGCGTGTCGTCGTCACCGAGGTCGTCGGCATGAGCCATGACCCCCTCGACCATGCGGGCTGCGACGGCCGCGCGGGACTCCCCACCCGGACGGTTCGGCTCGCCACCCTGCGCCCAGGCGGCATGGTCGGCCGGCCACTGCTCGGCGATCTCGGTGGCCGTCATGCCCTCCCAGTCGCCGAACGAGCGCTCACGCACGCGCGTGTCGACGACCGGCACGAGGTCGACCATCGACGCGAGCGCGTCGGCCGTGACGCGTGCGCGGATGAGGTCGGACACCACGATGCGCGTCGGCCGGTAGCGCGCAGCGATCGCCGCAGCGGCCGTGTGGGCCTGCCAGTGGCCGACCTCGTCGAGCGGGATGTCCGACTGGCCCTGCAGCCGGGCCTGCACGTTGTGCGCGGTGCGACCGTGCCGCCAGAGCAGCACCCGCCCCGCGGTCACTCGGAGGTCCCGGACCCCGACCGGACGTCGGCGGGCAGCTCGATGACCGGGCAGTCCTTCCACAGTCGCTCGAGCGCGTAGTACACGCGGTCCTCGGCGTGCTGGACGTGCACGACGATGTCGCCGAAGTCCAGCAGGACCCAGCGCGCGGTCTGGTTGCCCTCGCGGCGCAGCGGCTTGGCGCCGAGCAGGTGCAGAGCACGCTCGATGGCGTCGACGATGCTGCTGACCTGCCGCTCGTTGGTGCCCGAGGCGATGAGGAACACGTCGGTGAGGACGAGCTGCGCACTCACGTCGAGCGCGATGATCTCGTCTGCCTTGAGCTCGGCTGCGGCGCGGGCCGCAGCGATGGCAAGCTCGATGGCGCGTTCGGATGCCGGCACGGGACTCCTTGTGGGTTCAGATGGTCGGACGGTGACCGTCAGACCACAGGGTGTTGGCTCGCATCGAACGGCGCCGACGCTGCGGGCGTCGTGGTCGGTGCGGGGTCGTTCGCGCCGGCGCTCCCGTGGCCCGCGAGGAGCACGATGAGGAAGCCGAGCACGAACGCGACGAGAGCCAGCACGATCAGCTGGAGCCACGTGTAGGGGTGCGACGGCCGCTGGTCGTCGTCCTCGTCGTCGTCACCGTACAGGCTTCCGCTCGCGACGGGCTCATCGCGCGTGGCGGTCGCGCTCCCCGAGACGCCGAGCGAGCCCCAGTTCGGGACGGGTACCTCGTCGTCGACCTCGACCGCCGGCGCCGGCGTGCCGGCAGCGGCCGCCCCCCAGGACCCCACGACGGGCGCCTGGTAGGCCGGTGGCCCCGCGGGCGCGGGGACAACGGCGGACGCCCCGGCGGACGGCGCCCACGACGGACCGGTCCGCCCAGAGGTGGGCTGCCATCCGGCCTGCGGGGTGGACGGTGCCGGCGGCGGGGTCGCTGCGGACGACGTGCCATAGCGCGACGACGTCACCGGCCCAGGTGAGGGCGCGCCCGCGTCGCCGGCGGCAGGACGCGCGGAGCCCGCACCGGGCTGGCCGCCCCAGGCGCTCGACCGCGGCTGGAACCCGGTCGGCGCGGAGGGCGCCTGCCCCGCCTCGGTCGGCTGGCCCGTCGGGTTGACCTGGGCAGAGCTCGCGAGGGGTGTCGGGCCGGACGAGTACGGGCTCGACGGCTGAGCGGCGGCGGGTCGGACGATCGAGGGCCGGGCGACCGCAGGACGGCCAACGGCGGGACGAGCGACGGTCGGCCGGGCAGCAGGCGACGGTTCGGCGGGGGGCAGCGCCGCCGGGGGCTGCGTCGGCACCTGGCCGGGACGTCCGCCGGCCGCCTCCGCGGGGCGGGCGGGGCCCGAGGACGGGCGCGGTGTCGCCGGGCGGCTCGTGTAGGTCTGCGCTGGCGCGGCAGGGGTCGCGGGCGCGCTCGGGTGCCCGCTCCACGCGGACGGGACCGCGGAGCCCGCGCTCGGCGGACGCTCCGAGGGCTGACCTGTCGTGGCAGGCCGGGGACCGGTCGGGTCGAGCGGCGTGTCACGAATCGTGCGCCGCGAGCGCATCGCGTGGGAGGCGTCGGGCGCGAGGCCCGGCACCTGGTACGGCGCCGCTCCCCCGTGCTGCCCGTCCGGCCCGACGGACGGGATGGGCTGGCTGCGCAGCGCGCGGCGCGACGGCGGGGTCGCGTTGCCGCCGACTCCGAAGGCCGTGTCGGGCGCATCGCCCTCACCGGCTCGCTCGAGCTCGCGACGTCGACGCCGCTCTCCAGGTTCACTCATCGTTACCTCGATACAGACCGTGCTTGGCGATGTACTGGACGACCCCGTCCGGGACGAGGTACCAGACCGGCTTCCCCCCGCGCGCACGGGCCCGGACGTCCGACGACGAGATCGCCAGGGCGGGGATCTCCTGCTGGGTCACTCGGTCCTCGGGCAGGCCCTCCGTGGACAGCGTGTGCCCGGGTCGGTTGACGGCGACGAAGTGGGCCATGGCGAACAGCTCTTCGGGGTCCTTCCACGTGAGGATCTGCGTGAGCGCGTCCGCTCCGGTGATGAAAAACAGATCGGCATCCGGACGGGCGACGTTGAGGTCGCGGAGCGTGTCGACCGTGTACGTCAGCCCGGCGCGGTCCATGTCGACCCGACTCACCGTGAACCGCGGGTTCGACGCGGTCGCGATGACGGCCATCAGGTAGCGGTGCTCGGCCTGCGTCACCTGCTGGTGCTGCTTGAACGACGGCTGCCCCGTGGGGACGAACACCACCTCGTCGAGGCCCAGGACCGCGGCGACCTCGCTCGCGGCGACCAGGTGACCGTGGTGGATGGGGTCGAACGTGCCGCCCATGACGCCGAGGCGGGGTCGACGCTCTGTCATCAGGTGCGTCCTCGCTCTCGTGTCCCAGATCGGTCGTGCGCGGTCAGTGCCGGGTGCCGACGCTCCGGAACGCGTAGGTGACGAGCAACAGTGCGACGAGTCCGCCGAAGGCGGTCAGGCCGAACACCGCGGGGGGGACGGGCAGCTCGGTGGCATGCTCCGCGACAGCCTCGACGGCGAGCAGGGCAGCGTGCACGTCATCCTCCAGGGGTGGGGTTGCGGGTGTTCAAGTGTCGCACGTCTGAGGTCCCCCTCAGGGTCGGACGTGCCCGTCCCCGTGGACGATCCACTTGGTCGTGGTGAGCTCGGCGAGGCCCATCGGACCACGCGCGTGCAGCTTCTGGGTCGAGATCCCGATCTCCGCGCCGAGGCCGAACTGACCGCCGTCCGTGAACCGGGTCGAGGCGTTGACCATGATGGCCGCGGAGTCCAGCTCGGCGACGAACCGCTCCGACGACGCCAGGTCCCGCGTCACGATGGCCTCGGTGTGCCCGGACGTCCAGGTGCGGATGTGCTCGATCGCGGCATCGAGGTCGTCGACGACCCGCACGGCGAGGTCGAGCGAGAGGTACTCCGTCGCCCAGTCCTCGTCGGTCGCGGGCACGACGTCGACGCCCGCAGGTGCGAGCGCTGCCGTGGCCGCGTCGCCGTGCACGACGACGCCCGCCTGGGCGAGCGCTGCCAGCGCCGACGGCAGGAACCCCGCCGCCGCGTCCGCGTGCACCAGCAGCGTCTCGGCGGCGTTGCACACCCCGACGCGCTGGGTCTTGGAGTTCAGCAGGATCGGCAGAGCCATCGCCGGGTCGGCGGACGCATCGACGTAGACGTGGCAGTTGCCGACGCCGGTCTCGATGACGGGGACCGTCGCCTCGCGCACCACGGTCTGGATGAGGTCGGCGCCACCGCGCGGGACGAGCACGTCGACCAGGCCTCGCGCATGCATGAGGGCCACGGCACCCGCGCGCCCGAAGGCGTCGATCGACTGGACGAGGTCGGCGGGCAGGCCCTGCGCCGCGAGCGCTCGGCCGAGCACCCCCACGATGACCTCGTTGCTGCGCGCCGCTGCCGAGCCGCCCCGCAGGATCACCGCGTTCCCGCTCTTCAGCGCGAGACCGGCAGCGTCGACCGTGACGTTCGGCCGGGCCTCGTAGATCATCCCGACGACGCCCATCGGGACCCTGACCTGGCGCAGGCGCATCCCGTTGGGCAGCGTCGAGCCGCGCACGACCTCGCCGACCGGGTCGGGCAGGGCCGCGAGCTCGCGCAGCGCGTCGGCGATCGCGACGATCCGCTCGTCGGACAGTGCCAGCCGGTCGAGGAGGCCCGGTGAGGTGCCGTTCTCCCGGCCCCGCGCGAGGTCCTCGGCGTTGGCCGCCACGATCTCGACGGTCGAGGCGATGAGCGCATCGGCCAGCGCGTGCAGCGCGGCATCCTTGGTCGAGCGCGTCGCGGTCGCGAGCACGCGGGACGCGGCCTTGGCGCGGCGGGCGGTCGCGAGGACCTGCGCCGCGACGTCGTCGCTGGTCGCAGGCTCGGGCGACACGTCAAAGCGGTTCTCGAGCGATGCGGTCATCGAGTCAGGATAGACCGACGTCCTGGCGCTGACGCGGGGCTGTGCGTGCTCGGCGTCGGACCAGTACCAGGTCGTCGCGGTGCACCACGACGCGGTCGTAGCCGGGCCCCAGCTCGGCGCGCAGCTCGGACGTGGTGTGACCGAGCAGGTCGGGGACCTCGGCCGAGGAGAAGCCGACCAGGCCGCGGGCGACGACCGTGCCGTCCGCGGAGACCAGGTCGACGGGGTCGCCCGCCTCGAAATCGCCGTCGACCCCGGTGATGCCCGCGGGGAGCAGCGACATGCGGCGCTCGACGACCGCCTTGACAGCACCGTCGTCGAGCACGAGCCGTCCTCGCGTGCGCGCGGCGTGCGCGAGCCACAGCAGCCTCGTCGAGGCGCGCCGACCGGTCGCCGCGAACCACGTCCCGACGTCCTGGCCCGCGAGCGCCTGCGCGGCCTGCGCTGCCGACGTGAGGACGACGGGGATGCCGGAGCCCGCGGCGATCGCCACGGACTCGAGCTTGGTCACCATGCCACCGGTCCCGACCGCGCTGCCCCGAGCTGAGATGTCGATGCCCTCGAGGTCCTGGGGGCCGGTGACCGTGGCGATGCGCGTCGACCCCGCGTGGGACGGCGGACCGGTGTACAGCCCGTCGACGTCGGTCAGGAGCACGAGCGCGTCGGCGTGCACGAGGTGCGAGACGAGCGCAGCGAGCCGGTCGTTGTCACCGAACCGGATCTCCTCGGTCGCGACCGTGTCGTTCTCGTTGACGATGGGCACGACGCCGAGGTCGAGCAGACGTCCGAGCGCGCGCTGCGCGTTGCGGTAGTGGCCGCGCCGCACGGTGTCCTCCGCCGTGAGCAGGACCTGCCCGACGCGGATCTTGTGGTCCCAGAACGCCTTGGTGTAGTGCGCGACGAGGATCCCCTGGCCGACCGATGCGGTCGCCTGCTGCGTCGCCAGGTCCCGCGGGCGCGAGCTCAGTCCGAGCGGTCCGAGGCCGGCGGCGATCGCGCCCGAGGACACGAGCACGACCTGCCCTCCGCTCGCGTGCCGGGCGGCCAGGACGTCGACGAGCGCACGGAGCCGATCGGGGTCGAGCCGGCCGTGCCCGTCCGTCAACGACGACGACCCGACCTTGATGACGATCCGGGCGGCGGCAGGCAGACGGTGACGGTCGGTCAGGGCGGGGGCGCTCACGGGGTCCATCCTCCCGTGTCACGCGCCCGCGACGCGCCGCAGCACGCCGCCGAGCCAGACACGTACTCGCAACGACGACTCCGACGGGTCAGGAGAGGTCCTCGTCCGTCCAGAGCCCGGCCTCGTGCTCGGTCCACAGCTCGGCCCGCGCCTCGGTCTTGGCGTCCATCCGCTCCTTGTACTCGGAGCGCTTCTCGCCGCGGGTCGGACGCGACCGCGCCTCGATCCGCATGTCCGAGCCGCGCGGACCCGCGAGCATCTCCGAGCCGACGAGCATCGTCGGCTCCCAGTCGAAGACGACGGCACCCGGACCGTCGCCGATGACGACCTCCGCGCCCGCAACGGCGCCGGCCGCGAACAGCTGCTCCTCGACCCCCAGACGCGCGAGCCTGTCGGCGAGGTACCCGACCGCCTCGTCGTTGGTGAAGTCCGTCTGGCGCACCCAGCGTTCCGGCTTCACACCGAGCACCTGGAAGTAGTCGTGCGGGCCGTCGGTCCGCAGCGTGACCGTGAAGCCCGCGTCGTCCACCGCCTTCGGCCGCAGGACGATCCGCGCCGGCTCCGGCATCGGCGCCTCGCGACGGGTGCGCTCGACGAGCTCCGCCAGGGCGAACGTGAGCGGGCGCAGGCCTTCATGGGTCGCCGCGGAGACCTCGAACACGGTCAGGCCGCGCTCCTCGAGATCGGACCGGACGAGAGCCGCCAGGTCGCGGGCCTCGGGCACGTCGACCTTGTTGAGCACGACGAGCCTCGGTCGCTCGGTCAGCGGGACGCGCCCGCCCTCGATCCCGACGTCGCCCGCGTAGGCCGCGAGCTCGGCCTCGATGACGTCGAAGTCGCTCATCGGGTCACGGTCCGGCTCGAGGGTCGCGCAGTCCAGGATGTGCACCAGGACCGCGCAGCGCTCGACGTGACGCAGGAACTCCAGACCCAGCCCCTTGCCCTGGCTCGCCCCGGGGATCAGGCCCGGCACGTCGGCGACGGTGTAGCGCGACGAGCCCGCCTGCACGACTCCGAGGTTGGGGATCAGGGTCGTGAACGGGTAGTCGGCGATCTTCGGGCGGGCGGCCGAGATGGCAGCGATGAGACTCGACTTGCCGGCGCTCGGGTACCCGATGAGCGCGACGTCGGCGATCGTCTTGAGCTCGAGGACGACGTCCTGCGACGTTCCCGGCTCTCCGAGCAGAGCGAAGCCCGGCGCCTTGCGGCGCGGCGACGCGATCGCCCAGTTCCCGAGACCCCCGTGACCCCCCTGCGCGACGACGTAGCGGGCGCCCACCCCCATGAGGTCAGCAAGGACCTCGCCGTCCTTGGACTTCACGACGGTCCCCTCGGGCACGCCGAGGATCAGGTCTTCGCCGGTCGCACCCTGCCGGTAGTCGCCCATGCCCTGCGAACCCGAGCCTGCGTGCTTGTGCGGCGAGTGGTGGAACTCGAGCAGCGTCGTCACCTGGGGGTCGACCACGAGGATGACGCTGCCGCCGTTCCCGCCGGTCCCGCCGTCGGGCCCCGCGAGGGGCTTGAACTTCTCGCGGCGGATCGAGGCGCACCCGTGACCACCGTCACCGCCGGTCGCGCTGAGCACGACCCTGTCGACGAAAGATGCCATGGGTTACCTCTTCCCGGGGATCACGTGGACCCCGTCCCTCAGTGCCGCGAATGGCCGCGGCGGGTGCTGCTCCGAGCTGGTGCTGAGACCAGCCAGGTTGCGCTCAGACGAGCGTGACGACGACGAAGGGGCGCACCCGTCCAGGCGCGCCCCTCCGACGAACGTGTACTGAGGCGTCAGGCCGCCACGACGATGTCGATGACCTTGCGGCCGCGACGGGTGCCGAAGAGGACGGCACCGGGAGCCAGGGCGAACAGCGTGTCGTCGCCCCCGCGGCCGACGTTGATGCCGGGGTGGAAGTGCGTGCCGCGCTGGCGGACGATGATCTCGCCGGCCTTCACGACCTGGCCACCGAAGCGCTTGACGCCCAGGCGCTGCGCGTTGGAGTCGCGACCGTTGCGCGAGGAGCTCGCGCCCTTCTTGTGTGCCATGTCGAACCTGCTTTCGTGCTCAGATGGATGACGCGCCCACGTGCGGGGCGGCGGCGCAAGCTCAGTTGATGCCGGTGACCTTCAGGCGGGTCAGCCGCGAACGGTGACCCTGGCGCACCCGGTAGCCGGTCTTGTTCTTGAACTTGAGGATGTCGATCTTCGGGCCCTTCTCGTCCCGGACGACCTCCGCCGTGACCTTGATCTTCGCGAGCGCGCTCGCGTCGGCGGTCACCTTCTCGCCATCGACGAGGAGCAGAGCGGTGAGCTCGACCGTCGACCCGGGCGTCGCGGCGAGACGGTCGACGACGACGACGTCGCCGACGGCGACCTTCTCCTGGCGGCCGCCAGCCTTCACGATCGCGTACACCACGTTGTTGCTCATCTCTGCTCGTCGAACTCAGGCACTACGTCTTTGGTCAGGCACTACGTCTGTGATCAGGCACTACGTCGTCACTCAGGCACTGCATCTCTGGGAGATGTGCTGCGCGCGCAGGATCCGAAGAGCCGAGATCCGGCTCGCGCCTGTTCGACTCTGATCTCGCACGATCTGCACGCACGGCCTGTGCTCACGACCTGCCACGCACAACCGGCGCGTGCGAAACGCGCCGACGTCCAAGAGTACGGAACTGACCTGGCAGGGTCAAACCGCGACCAGGCCGTCCCGCCTCCCCCGGACTCAGTCGGACGTCTCGTCCTCGTCCCCGTCGAGCTCGAACACCCCGGGGTCGACCTGTACGAGCTCGAGGGTGCCGTCCCCGGCGTCGACCGGCAGGGCCACAGCGGCGTCGAACGACGTCGCGACAGGCTCGCTCGGCGCGGCACCGCGGGCCGACTCGACGTCCGCCGGGGCCTCCTGCACGGGCGCAGGAGTGGCGACTGTCTGGTCGGTCTCCTCGACGCGCTCCGGGGCCTGCTCGTGACTGTGCTCGTGCGCATGGGCAGCCGCTGCCGCGATGGTAGCGAGCGTCGCCTTGACGGCCGCGCGCGCCTCGGGGAGGACCGGCACGGCGATCGTCGGCGTGGACGACTCCTTGACGACGCGCTTGCGGCGCGCTCGCTTCGGCTCGCCGTCACTGTCGGTCGCTGCATCAGGCTGGGCCGCACCCACGTCGGGCCGGTTGTCCTTCTCGATCGGCTCGGCGTGCACGATGAAGCCGCGCCCGTTGCAGTGCTCGCACGTCTCGCTGAACGCCTCGACCAGGCCCTGGCCGACCCGCTTGCGGGTCATCTGCACGAGGCCGAGCGACGTGACCTCGGCGACCTGGTGCTTCGTGCGGTCACGACCCAGGCACTCCACCAGGCGGCGGAGCACGAGGTCGCGGTTCTGCTCGAGCACCATGTCGATGAAGTCGATGACGATGATGCCGCCGATGTCGCGCAGCCGGAGCTGACGGACGATCTCCTCCGCGGCCTCGAGGTTGTTGCGCGTCACGGTCTCCTCGAGCGTCCCGCCGGATCCCGTGAACTTGCCCGTGTTGACGTCGACGACAGTCATCGCCTCGGTGCGGTCGATGACGAGCGAGCCGCCCGACGGCAGCCAGACCTTGCGGTCCATGCCCTTGGCGAGTTGCTCGTCGATCCGGTGCTCGGCGAACACGTCACCGCGACCCGACCACCGCGTGACCTTCGAGGCCAGGTCGGGGGCGAGGTCTCCGATGTAGCCCGAGATCGTGTCCCACGCCTCGTCGCCCTGGACCACGAGCGACCCGAAGTCGTCGTTGAAGATGTCGCGAACGACGCGGATGGCCAGGTCCGGCTCACCCTGCAGCAGCGCGGGTGCCGACGCGGACTTGGCCTTCTTCTCGATGGCCTCCCACTGCGCCTGGAGGCGCGCGATGTCCGCGCGCAGCTCCTCCTCGCTGGCCCCCTCGGCCGCGGTGCGCACGATCACACCGGCGGAGTCCGGCACGAGCTCGCGCAGCAGCTTCTTGAGGCGGTTGCGCTCGGTGTCCGGGAGCTTGCGGCTGATGCCCGTCATGCCGCCGCCCGGGACGTACACGAGGTAGCGGCCCGCGAGCGTCACCTGAGACGTCAGACGGGCACCCTTGTGACCGATCGGGTCCTTGGTGACCTGCACGAGCACCGCGTCGCCAGACTTGAGCGCCTGCTCGATGCGGCGCGGCTGACCCTCGAGGCCCGCGGCGTCCCAGTTGACCTCGCCCGCGTACAGCACCGCGTTGCGACCCTTGCCGACGTCGACGAACGCGGCCTCCATGCTCGGGAGCACGTTCTGCACCCGACCGAGGTAGACGTTCCCGGCCATCGACGCCTGCGCCTGCCGCGAGACGAAGTGCTCGACGAGCACGCCGTCCTCGAGGACGGCGATCTGCGTCCGACCGTTCGCCTCGCGGACGATCATCGTGCGGTCGACCGACTCGCGGCGGGCCAAGAACTCCGACTCGGTGATGATCTGGCGACGCCGGCCGTTGTCGCGACCCTCACGACGGCGCTGACGCTTCGCCTCGAGACGGGTCGAGCCGCGCAGCGCGGTGGGCTCGTCGCTCGGGACACGCGCGGCACGGGTCCGCGTCGTGGTCACGACCTCCTCAGCGCCGTCCCCGCCGCGGCCACCACGACGACGACGCCGACGCCGACGGCTGGATCCGCCGTCACCGTCACCCTCGGTAGCCGTCTCGGTGTCGTCCGACTCCGCCTCGGAACCGTCCTCGTCGGCCAGGGCGGACGTGGACTCCTCGTCCTCGTCACCCTCGTCGGACTCGTCGACCTCGCCCGCGGGCCGGCTGCGACGGCCACGGCCCCCGCGACGCCGACGACGGCGCGGCGACGTCTGCTCGTCGTCCTGCTCGACCGTGGCCTCGTCGTGCGCCTGGTCCTCGTCGAGCTCGTCCTCGTCCGCCTGCTCCGCGGGCGCGACGACGTCCTGCACCTCGACCGGGGCCTGTCCGCGCCCGCCACGCCGCGAGCGGCGACGCGCCGGAGCCTCGGTCTGGACGACCTCGTCGGGGACGACAGCCTCGGTCACGGCGGCCGACGCAGCGACCTCCTCCTCGTGCAGGGCTGCGGCGGCCTCGGAGATCGCGGCGGGCGTGCCGGCCGCCGACACGGCGCGTCGGCGGCGCGGGCGCGCGTCCGGCTCCGGCGCCTGGAAGAGCAGCGCGGTGGTCGCGAGACGCGGTGTGGTCGAACGGGTCGCGGCGGGCGCTGCCTCGACGGGCGGCGTCGCAGCGAGGGCGGCGAACACGTCGAGCGCCGGTGCACGCGACGGTGCAGCGGCGGCGACGGGGGCCGCCTCGTCGATCTCCTCCTCGTCGGCGATCGCCTCGACGACCGGCTCGACAAGGGGTGCAGCCTGCGAACGGCTGCGGCGCGGGGCGCGCTTACGTGCGGCAACGACGGGCGCCTCGTCCGCCGGCGTCTCGGCGACAGGGTTCTCGGCGACGGGCGCAGCGGCGGGGACGGACGGCGCCTCGACAGCCCCGACCGGGGTGACGACCGGGCGCGTCACGCGCCGCGACCGACGGGCCGGCGGGGCGGCGGGCTCCGCAGCAGCGGAGGGTGCGGGCTCGACCGACGGGGCGACGACGGGTTCGGGTTCGGGTGCGGCGACTGGGACGGACTCGGCAGCGCTCGGCGCTGCGGTGACGGGCGCCGCGACCACGTCGTCGGGGGCGGCTGTGCGCCGTGTCGCGCGGCGTCGGGCGGGCTTGCTCGGTGCCACAGCCGCTACGCCGGTGCTCTCTGCGCTCGTCTCGACTGCGTTGTCGCTGGTGTTCTCGAAGGTCACTCGGGTGCTCCTGGGTGCCCGCCAGCGCCGTCCACACCTATCGGCGCCCGCGGGCGGTCGGTCGTCGGTCGCGCTGAGCGCGTCGACGGAAGTCGTCGGTTGCGGCCGGCTGCACGGGCGGTCGGCGCCATCGCCTGCCTGCTCCCCCGAGTCCCGGACGGGACCCGGCGCGAAGCCGGCGGCGCCTGGCGAGCGCGATGCGCTGGTGCGGCGAGCACGTTCGTGGCGTCAGAGCGGTGTGAACACTCCGGACACCGATGTCAGTATCGCACAGGGCCTCCCGGCAGGCGGCGCGACACGGCATGCTGTGACGACGATCTGTCAGCAAACGGGACCTAGGTCCCTGGTCTGCGTCGCGCTACCTTCTAACGTCGTCGCAGGCCCCTGGCCGGTTTGTATCGACCCTGCACCCACCGCCTCACACCGCCGGAGACCACGTGGAAGCCCTCGATCTCGCCCGCTGGCAGTTCGGTGTCACGACCGTCTACCACTTCATCTTCGTGCCGCTCACGATCGGGCTCACGCCCCTGGTCGCCCTCATGCAGACCTTCTGGGTCCGCACGAAGAACGAGCGCTGGCTGCGCCTCACCAAGTTCTTCGGCAAGCTCATGCTGATCAACTTCGCGATCGGCATCGCGACCGGCATCGTCCAGGAGTTCCAGTTCGGCATGAACTGGAGCGAGTACTCACGGTTCGTGGGCGACGTCTTCGGCGCACCGCTCGCGATGGAGGCCCTCGCCGCGTTCTTCGTGGAGTCGACCTTCCTCGGGCTGTGGATCTTCGGGTGGGACAAGCTGCCCAAGAAGATCCACCTCGCGTGCATCTGGGCGGTCGCGATCGCGACGAACCTGTCGGCCTTCTTCATCCTCGCCGCGAACTCGTGGATGCAGCACCCGGTCGGCACCGTCTTCAATGCGCAGACCGGTCGCGCCGAGATGGTCGACATCGGCAAGGTCCTGAGCAACCCGACCCTCATGGCGGCCCTGCCGCACACGCTCACCGCCGCGTTCGTCACCGCAGGCACGTTCGTCGCTGCCATCTCCGCCTGGTGGATGGTCCGGCTCGTGCGCAGCGGAGATGTCGCCAAGGCCCGCGACGTGTACCGGCCGGCAGTCATCCTCGGTGTCGTCGTCATGCTCGTCGCGGGAGCCGGCGTCGCCCTCACGGGAGACCAGCAGGCCAAGCTGATGTTCGACCAGCAGCCCATGAAGATGGCCGCGGCCGAGGGCCTGTGCGCGAGCGTCGACGGCGCCTCGTTCTCCATCCTGGCGATCGGTGACCTCAACAACGACTGCGCGGGGGTCAAGCACCTCATCTCCGTCCCCGGCCTCACGTCGTTCCTGGCGACGAACGACTTCTCCGCCCCGATCAAGGGCGTCGACGAGCTCCAGGCGCTCGCCACCGAGAAGTACGGCGACGGCGTCGACTACATCCCGAACCTGCCGATCACCTACTGGTCGTTCCGGCTCATGATCGGCTTGGGCGTCGGTGCCGCCGCCCTCGCGCTCGCCGCACTGTGGCTCACGCGCAAGGGTCGGGTCACGGACAACGTCTGGTTCTCCCGCCTCGCGGTCGTCGCGCTCCCGATGATCTTCCTCGCCTCGTCGTTCGGCTGGGTCTTCACCGAGATGGGTCGTCAGCCCTGGGTCGTGGTCCCGAACCCGAACCCGTCGGGCGTCGACGGCGTGTGGCTCCTGACGTCACGCGGCGTGTCGACCGTCGTGAGCCCGACGATGGTCATCATCTCGATGGTCGCCTTCACGCTGCTGTACGGCATCCTCGCCGTCGTCTGGTTCAAGCTCATGCACCGCTACGCGATCGAGGGCGTCGCCGCGACCGAGCACGACCCCAGCCCCGACAACCCCGACAACCACCGCGACCCCAACGACCCCGACGCCGCTGACGCGCCGCTGTCGTTCGCCTACTGAGGAGCGGACATGGAGCTCTCGATCGTCTGGTTCCTGCTTATCGCGGTCCTGTGGACCGGCTACCTCATCCTTGAGGGGTTCGACTTCGGCGTCGGCATGCTGCTGCCTGTGCTCGGCAAGCGCGACAAGGACCGTCGCGTGATGATCAACACGATCGGCCCGGTGTGGGACGGCAACGAGGTGTGGCTGCTCACCGCCGGCGGCGCGACGTTCGCGGCATTCCCCGAGTGGTACGCCACCATGTTCTCGGGCTTCTACCTCGCGCTGCTGCTCATCCTGCTCGCGCTGATCCTGCGCATCGTCGCCTTCGAGTGGCGCGGCAAGATCAACGACGACGCGTGGCGCGGGCGATCGGACTGGGCCCTGATCATCGGGTCGTGGGTCCCCGCAGTCCTGTGGGGAGTCGCGTTCGCGAACCTCGTGCGCGGAGTCGAGCTCGACGCGAGCCACCAGTACGTCGGCGGCTTCTTCGCCCTGCTCAACCCGTTCGCGCTGCTCGGCGGGGCCATGACGGCACTCGTCTTCCTCACGCACGGTGCGATCTTCCTCGCGCTGAAGTCCGGCGGGGACGTGCGCGACCGGGCGGGCGCGCTCGCTGCCCGGCTCGCGCCCGTGACCCTCGTGGTCGCGGCGGCGTGGGCGATCTGGGCCCAGCTCGCGTACTCGGTGACCTGGACGTGGGCCGCAGTCGTCGTCGCGGCCGCCTCACTCGTCGCCACCGTGCTGACGACCCGGACCCGGCGCGAGGGCTGGGCCTTCGTCGCGTCGGCCGTCACGATCCTGGCCGCCGTCGTGCTCATCTTCGGCTCGCTGTACCCGGACGTCGTCCCGGCGTTCGACGCGGCGAACTCCCTGACCGTGACGAACGCGTCGTCGAGCCACTACACGTTGACCGTCATGACGTGGGTCGCTGCTGTGCTGGTCCCGTTCGTCCTGCTCTACCAGGGCTGGACGTACTGGGTCTTCCGCAAGCGCGTGTTCGCGACGCACATCCCGGACCATGTCGGCCTCACGTTCGAGCGTCCAGCCGCCCTGGTGGGCGCACCGACGGCTCCCGCGGGCGGGTCCTCAGGTTCTGACGGCGGCCCCCAGGTGTGAGACGCTCGCGGGCGTGAAGCCGCTCGACCCGAGACTCCTGCGTTACGCACGCTCAGCCCGCGCATACCTCGCGCTGACCGTGGGTCTCGGCATCGTCGGCGCCGTCCTCGTCGTCGCGCAGGCTCTCCTGCTCGCGCACGCGCTCGCCTCCGTCGTGCACGACGGCGCCGACCTCCCGGACGTCATGGGCCTCGTTGTCGCGCTCGCGGGGGTCGTCGTGGCGCGCGCCACGGTGACCGGCGTGCAGGAGCGCTACGCCCACCGGGCCGCCACGCGCGCGATCGGCGAGCTCCGGGAGCAGGTCGTGGGACGAGCCGCTGCGCTCGGTCCACGATGGCTCGCCGAGGGTGCCGGCCCGGGGGTCGTGACGCTCGCGACCCGCGGGATCGACGCGCTCGAGCCGTACTTCGTGCGCTACCTGCCGCAGCTGGTCCTTGCTGCGACCCTGACACCGGCCACGCTCCTCGTCGTGCTCCGGCTGGACTGGGTGTCCGCCACGATCATCGCCGGGACGCTCCCGCTCATCCCCGTGTTCATGGTCCTCGTCGGGCAGCTCACGCAGGGGCGCTCGGAGCGCGGCCTGGAGGTGATGCAGCGACTCGGCTCGCAGGTCCTCGACCTGCTCGCGGGGCTCGCGACCCTGCGCGCGTTCGGGCGCGAACACGGCCCCGCCGCGCGCGTGCGTGAGCTGGGCGACGCACACCGTGCCGCGACGATGGGTACCCTGCGCATCGCCTTCCTGTCCGGGATGGTGCTCGAGCTGCTGACGACGCTGTCGGTCGCGCTCGTCGCGGTCGGCATCGGTCTGCGACTCGTCGGGGGTGACATCGACCTGGTCACCGGGCTCGCGGTGCTGGTCCTCGCGCCCGAGGTGTACCTCCCGCTGCGCCAGGTGGGCGCCCACTTCCATGCCTCGACCGACGGCGTGGCGGCTGCGACGCAGGTCTTCGCGGTCCTCGACACGCCCGTCCCGGCGCCCGGCACCGTCCCGGCGCCGGACCTGCGCACCACGACCGTCGTGCTGCGCGGCGTGGGCGTCCGGGCTCCCGAGCGCGAGGTGCACGCTCCCGCCGGGCTGGACCTGACCGTCGCCCCGGGCCGAGTCGTCGCGCTCACAGGGCCGAGCGGCGCCGGCAAGACCACAGCCGTCGCCGTGCTGCTCGGTCTGCTGCGACCGGACGTCGGCTCGGTCATGCTGGTGCACCCGGACGGCAGCTCGACCGACCTCGCCGACATCGACCTCGCCTCGTTCTGGCGTCAGGTCGCGTGGCTGCCTCAGCGTCCGGTGCTCGAACCGGGCAGGCTCGCCGACGTCGTGACCGGTGGTGCTGGCGCCGTCGGTGCGTCCGCCCGGGACGAGGCGGCGGCACTGACCGGGCTCGACCTGGTCGTCGCGGGCCTCGCCGACGGATGGTCGACGCCCCTAGGCCGCGGCGGCGTGGGTCTCAGCGTCGGGCAGCGCCAACGGGTCGCGCTCACGCGGGCGGTCCTCGCTCCCGCGCCGCTGGTCGTCCTCGACGAACCCACGGCGCACCTCGACGCTGAAGGCGAACGCGTCGTGCTCGACACGGTGCGCGCGCTGCGTGACGCCGGACGCACGGTGGTGCTCGTCGCACACCGGGCATCGCTCGTCGCGCTCGCCGACGACGTCGTCGAGGTCCGCCCGGAGCCCGTCGTCGCCCAGGTCCGGGCATGACGGCGCTCAGCGGCGCCGATGCGCCCACGGTGCCACGACAGACCGCCGCCCTGCCGGCACCGGCCCGGGTCGCAGCACCCTGGGGATCACGCGACCCGCTCCGGCGCGCCCTGTCTCTCCTCGACGTCGACCGCTCCCGCGTCGGGCTGTCCATCACGCTCGGCGTGCTCGGGCTGGGCAGCGCCGTCGCGTTGGCCGGCGTGGCGGCGTGGCTCATCGCCCGCGCCTCGCAGATGCCGCCTGTCCTCGAGCTGTCCATCGCCACGGTCGCGGTGCGGGCCTTCGGGATCGGACGCGGCGTGTTCCGCTACCTCGAGCGTCTGGTGTCCCACGACGTCGCGCTGCGCGGCATGGGGTCGCTGCGCACCGCGCTCTACGCGCGTCTGGCCGCCGGTCGCCCCGAGGGGACAGCCGCCGTGCGTCGCGGCGACCTCCTCGCCCGGGTCGGCGCCGACGTCGACGCGGTCGGCGACGCGGTCGTCCGGGGTCTACTGCCCGCCGCGGTTGCCGCGGTCCTGGGCCTCGGCACGGTCGTCGCGATGGCAGCTCTCCTGCCCGCGGCGGGAGCCACCCTCGCGGCCTGCCTCCTGCTCGCCGGCGTCGTCGCCCCCTGGCTCGCGGCACGCGGCGCACGCACCGCCGAGCAGCGGGCCGTCACCGCCCGCGCGTCGATCGCGTCGATCAGCCTCGGGCTGCTCGACGACCCGGGCGCGCTCGCCGTGCAAGGGCGCATCGCACCGGAGCTGGCCGCTCTTCGGCGGTCCGACGCCGACCTCGCCGAAGCCACCGACGCGGGCGCTGGCCCGGCCGCGCTCGCCGCGGCTCTCGGTTCGCTCGCCGTGGGCGTCGCTGTGCTGGCGGCGCTGCTGCTCGGCATCCCTGCGGTCGCCGCCGGCGCTCTGACACCGGTCGCGCTCGCGGTCATCGTCCTGACGCCGCTCGCCGCCTTCGAGGCGACCTCCGTCCTGCCTGCTGCCGCCATCCAGGTCCACCGGTCGCGGGCGGCCGCGGCCCGGATCATGGCACTGCTCGACGAGGCCGAGGTGGGGGACCTCCCGGACCCTGCGGCTCAGGGCCCGACGACCGGCGCGCCGAGTCTCGTGGCGCGAGGTCTCGCGTGCGCCTGGCCAGGGCATCCCCCGGTCGTCACGGGGATCGACCTGGACCTCTCCCCCGGTCGCTCGATCGCCGTCGTCGGTCCGAGCGGCACCGGCAAGACCACGCTCCTGCTGACGCTGGCGGGCCTGCTGCCTCCGCACGCGGGCACCGTGGACCTCGGCGGCGTCGCGGTGTCGGCGCTCCCCCGCGAGACGGCTGCCCTGGGCGTCGCGCTGACCGCCGAGGACGCACACGTCTTCGCCACGAGCGTGCTCGAGAACCTGCGGGTCGCCCGCGGCGACGTGACACCCGACGAGGCGCGCGGCGCGCTCGCCCGGGCCGGGTTGACGGACTGGCTGGACGGTCTGCCCGACGGCGTCGACACCCGGCTCGGCCCGGACGCCCAGAACGTCTCCGGAGGCGAACGCCGGCGCCTCCTGCTCGCCCGGGCCCTGGTGGCACCCGCGCCGCTCCTGCTCGTCGACGAACCCGGCGAGCACCTGGACCGGGCCACTGCCGACCATCTGGTCCGGGACCTGCTCACCCAGGGCGTCACAGGTACCGGGGTACCCGCTCGGACCGCAGCGGACCGACCTCGCGGCGTCGTCGTCGTCACGCACCGCCTGACGCCGCTCGATGCGGCCGATGAGGTCGTGCTCCTGAAGGACGGGCGCGTCGAGGCGCGAGGGACCCACGCGGAGCTGCTTCGCACCCACGACGGTTACCGTGAGGCGATGGAGACCGAGCGCGACGACGACTGAGCACCACGACGACGACGCAGGACGACGACCCGGAGGACGCATGACCACGCGCGACGACGCCCGCGAGGCGGTACCGCCCGTCGACGGCGGCACGACGGAGGCCGAGAAGGGTCGCGCCGACCTGCTCGACGCGGTCCTGTCCGTCGCGAGCGGGCTCGACCTGTCCGGTGTCCTCGAGCGGTTCGTCGAGGCGAGCGTCGAGCTGACGGGGGCGAGCTTCGGTGCGCTCAACGTGCTCGACGCGCACGGTGCCTCGACGACGTTCGTCCAGGTCGGCGTCTCCCCGGCTGTCGCCGCGATGCTCCGGCACGCCCCCCACAACATCGGGGTGCTCGGTCAGATCCCCGACGAGGGCGTGCTCGCGCTCGACGACCTCACGCACCACCCGGCGTTCCTAGGCTTCCCTGCCAACCACCCCCCGATGGGCGCGTTCCTCGGCACCGCCGTCCGCGTCCGCGAGAGGGTCTACGGCTACCTCTACCTCGCGGACAAGCGTGGCGGGTTCACCGACGCGGACGCCGACGTCGTGATCGCGCTCGCGGCGTCGGCCGGCGTCGCTCTCGCGAACGCCCAGCTGTACGCGAACGCGGCACGCCGCGAGCACTGGCTCCGTGCCGGCCAGGACATCACCACGATGCTGCTCTCGGGCGCGGACGAGGAAGAGGCGCTCGCGCACATCGCCGCCACGGCACGCGAGGTCGCCGGGGCCGACACCGCCGCGCTCGCGCTCCCCGGCGTCGGCGGTGAGCTCGTCATCGAGCTGGCCGACGGTCACGCTGCCGAGAGCCTCATCGGTTCGGTCATGCCGTCCGACGGCCCGTCGTGGTCGGTCATGGGCGAGGGGCACGGGCTGCTCGTGGAGTCCTTGTCGCAGTCCCGCGTGGTGCGGGTCCTCCCGATGCGGGCGTTCGGGCCGGCGATGTTCGCCCCGCTGCAGACCTCCGGGCGCGGGGTCGGCGTGCTCATCCTGATGCGCCGCATCGGCGGCTCGGCGTTCGAGTCGAGCGACCTGGTGACCGCCGAGTCGTTCGCCGCCCAGGCTGCGCTCGCCTTCGTCCTGGCCGAGGCCCGACACGCGCAGGACATTGCGGCACTGCTCGACGAGCGCGAGCGGATCGCACGCGACCTGCACGACCTCGCGATCCAACAGCTCTTCGCGACCGGCATGCAGCTCGAGACGGTCCGTCGGCGCGCGGCCCGTGGCGTCGACCCCAGCGAGCTCACCAGCATCGTCGAGGACGCCCTCGACAACGTCGACGCCTCGGTCCGGCAGATCCGGCAGATCGTCTACGCGTTGCGCGACCCCGACGCGGCGAACGGCATCGTCGAACGGCTGCGCCGCGAGGCGTCGCTCGCACGGACCGGGCTCGGCTTCGCGCCGTCGTTCGTGGTCATGCTCGACGGCGAGAGCGTGCCCGACGGCGACTACATCGAGGCGGACCAGATCGACGCACGGATCGGACCCGACCTGACCGACGATGTCGTGGCGGTCGTCCGGGAGGGCCTCGCGAACGCTGCCCGGCACGCCCAGGCGTCGTCGGTCGCCGTCAGGGTCATCGTCAAGGGGCAGGGGCCGACCGGGACCGTCATCGTCGAGGTCGAGGACGACGGCGTCGGCCTGCCCGCGATGCGGGCGCGGCGCTCCGGGACCGGCAACCTCGCGGCGCGGGCACGGCAGCACGGCGGGACGTTCACGCTCGGAGCGTCCCCCGCCGGTCGGGGCGCCCTGCTGACGTTCGAGGCTCCGCTGGGCTGAGGCCGCGGTGGCTGGCGCAGCGTTGCGCAGACCTCGGCGTGCAGCGGTAGGTCAGTCGCGGATCAGTGGTTCGTCTCGGCACGCCAGCCGGAGTGCTTGCGGGCCGAGACCCACGCGGCGACCTGCGTGCGGCGCTGCAGACCCATCTTCGAGAGCAGCGACGTGATGTGGTTCTTCACGGTCTTCTCGGCAACTCCGAGACGCTCCGCGATCTCGCGGTTCGACAGGCCCTCGCCGATGAGGTCGAGCACCTTGAGCTCGCTCGGCGTCAGGTTCTCGGTCGGGTCGTCGTGGCCGGCCCGGCGGCGCGTCACCGTGCGCTCGTCGAGCAGGGTGCGCCCGGACGCGACGGCGCGGATCACGTCGGTGATCTCTGCGCCCCGCACGCTCTTGAGCAGGTAGGCGGCAGCGCCCGCATCGAGCGCCTCGGCGAGCGCGTCGTCGTCGTCGAACGAGGTCAGGACGATCGCGCGCGCGTCGGGGAGGGTCTCCCTCGTCCGCTTGAGGAGGTCGATCCCCGTGCCGTCGGGCAGCTGGAGGTCGACGAGCAGGATCTGCGGGTGGACGAGCGCGGCGCGGCGGACGCCGTCGGCGACGGAACCCGCCTCAGCGACGACCGTCATCCCTTCGGTCCGTTCGACCACCTCGGCGATACCTCGTCTGACGACCTCGTGGTCGTCGACGATCATGACCGTGATGGGACCGGTGCGGTCGGCCTGCGGGGCGGGCGTCGTAGGTGGCACGGTGGCATCGTATCCAGAGCGCGCCCGATCCCCGACACCGACTCTCCCGCTGGACGCGCGGACCCGACTGCGACTCCCCTGGAGGACGACCTGTGACGACCGTGCTGCTGCCCCTCGGCATCGAGCTGGACCCTGCTCTCCCCGAGGGGGTGCGGGCGGTGCGGTACGACGTCCGTGCGCCCGTCCCCGCGGAGCACGTCGACGCGGAGGTGCTGGTCGTGTGGATGAACACGCCTGCCCAGCTCGCCGACTGCGCGCGGCGGCTGACCCGGCTGCGCTGGGTGCAGACGCTCGCAGCCGGGCCCGACGCTGTGCTCGACGCCGGCTTCGCACCCGACGTCGTCATGACGAACGGCCGCGGGCTGCACGACGGCCCCGTGGCCGAGCACACGCTCGCGCTCGTGCTCGCGGCTGCCCGGAGCGTGCCGGACCTCGTGCGTGCGCAGCACGAGCACCACTGGGCCCGCGAGCTCGGCGGCGCGCAGCAGCTCGACCCGCCGGGTGCGTTCCGCACGCTCGACGGCGCTCGCGTCCTGATCTGGGGATTCGGCTCGATCGCGGCCCGGCTGGCGCCCGTGCTCGCGTCGCTCGGAGCCCAGGTGACGGGCGTCGCCCGCACGGCCGGCGAGCGCGCCGGGTTCCGGGTCGTCGCCACCGCAGACGTCACCGCCGAGCTGCCGACGACCGACGTCCTCATCGGCCTGCTCCCCGCGACGCCCGAGACCCACCACGCGATCGGCTCGGGCGTGCTCGGGCTCCTGCCGCCGCACGCGTGGGTCGTCAACGTGGGGCGAGGGTCGACGCTCGACGAGGATGCGCTGCTCGAGGCCCTGCACAACCAGCAGCTCGCGGGTGCGGCGCTCGACGTGTTCGAGACCGAGCCGCTGCCGGCCGGTTCACCGCTCTGGGACTCGCCGCGTGTTCTCATCAGCCCCCACGCCGCCGGTGGACGACCCCAGGGTGCCTCGGAGCTGATCGGGGACAACCTGGCGGCGTTCGAGGGCAGACGCCCGCTGCGCAACGTCGTCGAGCACTGAGGCAGCGCTTCCGCGCGCGCCTGCGCTCACCAGCGCCCGTGGCGAGGTCGCGGCTGGCACACCGGGCACGTGAAGGAGGACCGGTTCATGAACTCGTCGCGTCGGACGGGTGCACCACAGCGCCGGCACGGCTCGCCCGCACGCCCGTAGACGGCCAGGGACCGGTCGAAGTACCCCGACTGGCCGTTGACGTTGACGTACAGCGCGTCAAAGCTCGTGCCGCCCTGAGCGAGGGCCTCGGCCATCACCTCGGCTGCCGCGTCGAGCGCGCGTTCGACCTCGACCCGGCGCAGCGTGTCCGTCGGGCGTGCGTAGTGCAGACGAGCGCGCCACAGAGACTCGTCGGCGTAGATGTTGCCGATGCCCGAGACGAGCGTCTGGTCGAGCAGTGCGCGCTTGAGACCCGTTCGGCGGGATCGGACCGCCGCCACGAGCGCCGATCGGTCGAGAGCCGGGTCGAGCAGGTCGCGGGCGATGTGGGCGACGGGGCCGGGGACGGCCGGGAGCGGTGAGCCCGCGCCGCCCGGTGCGCCGTCGGGCGTCGGCCCGAGGTCCGCGACCGACAGGTGACCGAAGGTGCGCTGGTCCACGAAGTCCAGCGCGGCACCGCCCGTGAGCTCCAGACGCACGCGCAGGTGGGGGTGGGACCCGCCGGTCGCGACCTCGGCCGGGGTCGTGCGCACAAGCAGCTGGCCGCTCATCCCGAGGTGGGCCATCAGCGCGTCGTCCGGCTCATCGCCCGTGACCGGGTCGAGCGGCAGCCACAGGAACTTGCCGCGGCGGACCGCTGCCTCGAGGCGCCGCCCGGTCAGTCGACCGGCGAAGTCGAGCGGGCCGCCCTCGTGACGTCGCACGCTGTAGTCGCGGCGGACGTCGACGGCGGTCACCGTGCGGCCCAGGACGTGGCGTGCGAGCCCGTCGCGGACCGTCTCTACCTCAGGGAGCTCAGGCACGACGCGGCACGGTCTCGCGACTGCCCGGACTGCGGCCGCTCAGGACGGTCGGAGCGCGTCGAGGGCGCGGTAGGCATCCGCCGCGGCCTGCTGCTCGGCCAGCTTCTTGGCGGCGCCGGTACCGCTGCCGCGCACCTCGTCGCCGACGACCGCGCGGGCCGTGAACGTGCGGGCATGGTCGGGGCCGACCCCGTCGACCTCATAGCTCGGCGATCCGAGACCGAGCTCGGCCGACAGCTCCTGCAGGCTCGTCTTCCAGTCGAGACCCGCGCCGAGGTCCGCCGCGGCCACGAGGGTCGGGCCGACGAGTGCCATCACGAGCTCGCGGGCGGGCTCGAGACCGTGGGCGAGGTAGACGGCGCCGAACAACGCCTCGAGCGTGTCGGACAGGATCGAGTCCTTGTCAGGGCCGCCCGTCGACAGCTCACCCTTGCCGAGGAGCACGTACGAGCCGAGGTCGAGCTCGCGCGCCACGGCGGCAAGGGCACGCTGGGAGACTGTGGCGGCCCGCATCTTGGCAAGCTCACCCTCGGGGAGCTCCGGGTGGTTGCGGTAGAGCGCCTCGGTCACCGCCAGGCCGAGCACCGTGTCACCGAGGAACTCGAGCCGCTCGTTCGTCGGGATACCACCGGCCTCGTGGGCGAACGAGCGGTGGGTGAGCGCCAACTCGAGAAGCTCGGGGTCCAGGTGGATCCCGAGCTTCTCGACAAGCTGGGCGGACGCGATGCTCATGCCCCGGCCACCACGGAGGTGGTCGGACGCAGAGCGACGATCGCGATCGCCACTGCGCTGAGCGTCAGCCGACCTCGTGCTCGGTGCGCACGGCCTCGGCGTACTGGCGGTTGTTGTACGCGCCGCACGTCGGGCACGCCATGTGCGGCTGCTTGTTGGCCTTGCACTGCGGGCAGGTGGTGAGCGCAGTGGCAGTGGTCTTCCACTGCGACCGACGCGCACGGGTGTTGCTGCGCGACATCTTGCGCTTCGGAACAGCCACGGCTAGCTCTCTTTCGTCTCGTCGTACGTGCTCTGCAGGCCACCGAGGGCCGCCCACCGAGGGTCAAGGATCTCATGCGAATGGTCGGGGTCGTCCGCGAGGTGCGCTCCACATTCAGAGCACAGACCCGGGCAGTCCGGCCGGCACAGCGGTTGGAACGGCAGCGCGGTCACCACAGCGTCCCGGAGCGCGGGCTCGACGTCGACCAGGTCGCCGTCCAGCTTGCGCACGTCCTCTTCATCGTCGCCGTCCTCGACCGCGACAGCCGCACGCTCAGGGTAGACGTACAGCTCCTGGATCGTGACGTCGAGGTCTTCGACCGTCTCGTCCAGGCAGCGGATGCACTCCCCGATCGCCCGGCCCCGGACGGATCCGGAGACCAGAACACCCTCCATGACCGCCTCGAGCCGAAGATCCAGCTCCAGGTCGGACCCAGGAGGAACGCCGATCACCACGGTACCGAGATCCTCGGGGGCCTTGACCGTGCGCTGCACCGTCCGCATCGATCCCGGACGTCGACCGAGCTCATGGGTATCGAGCACGAGGGGCGAACGGGGATCGAGGTGAGGCGCGCGCTGCACTTTCCAGGTTCCCATCATCAGGTTCTCGGTCACGCCACGACCGGCAGGACCAACGGTAAAGCCTACGGCACCGGAGGCCACCTGCCCAAACTGCCGGGCTGGACGGCCGGTCCGTCAGCCCTCGCCGGGACCGCCGAGCCGGTCCGCGAGCCTGGCCCGCCCGCCCTGCACCTGGCTGAGCAGCTTGCCGAGGTCGATCTCGAAGTCCGCGAGCCGACGGTCGCAGTAGTCGTCCGCGTCGCGGCGAAGGCCCTCGGCGGTCACCTCGGCCTCGCGCACGATCTGGGCCGCACGCTCCTGCGCGGCGACGACGACAGCCTCGGTGTCCACGAGCTCCGAGGCTCGTTGGCGGGCGCGCACGAGCACGGCCTCGGCCTCCGCCTGTGCCGCCGCGCGCGCCGAGTCGGCGTCGGCGAGCAGCTCGTCGGCGCGGCCCAGCTGGGTCGGCAGGGCGTCGCGGGCCTGGTCGACGAGGTCGAGCATCTCGGCACGGTTGACCAGCACCGACGACGACATCGGCATCGCGCGGGCCGTCGAGATCGCTGTCGACAGCGCATCCAGGATGCCGGTCAGGCCCTCCGGACGCGTCCGGTCGAGGTCGTCGCTGTAGCTGTCGTTGCTCATGCCCTGCTCCCTCCGCCGGCCGGGCGGTCGCCCAGCGCGTCACGCACGACCCGCCCGACGCCGGGCGGGACGAGATCATCGATGTCGCCGCCGAACCGCGCCACGTCTTTGACGAGCGACGACGCGATGTGCGCGAGCGCCTGGTCGCCGGCGAGGAAGACCGTCTCCACACCCGTCAGGCGACGGTTCATGAGGGCCATCGGCAGCTCGGCATCGAAGTCGGCACCGCCACGCAGCCCCTTCACGATCGCCACCGCGCCGACCGAGCGGACGAACTCGGCGAGCAGGCCTGTCACCTGCTCGACCCGGACGCCGGGGACGCCCGCGAGCGCCGCGCGGGCCAGCTCGACGCGGACGTCGACGCTCAGCAGGGCAGCCTTCGACGAGTTCAGGGCGACGCCCACGACGACCTCGTCGAACAGCGACGCGGCGCGCCGCACGATGTCGATGTGGCCGAGCGTGATCGGGTCGAACGACCCCGGGCAGACGGCTGTGCTCACGCAGCCAACCTACGCGAGGGCACGCTCGGGCTGCGCGAACCACACGCGCGTCTCGCCGTAGGTCCGGTCGTCGAAGCGTTCGAGGCCCGCGGACCAGGTCGGCTCGGGGCTGCGCGTCGAGCGTTCGACGACGAGCACCGCGTCGGCCGAGAGAGCCCCCGCCACGTCACCCAGGATCGCCGCCAGCTCGTCGTCCGGGACGTCGTAGGGCGGGTCGACGAGCACGAGGTCCCACGGTCCGACGACCGGGCGCGCCACGAACCGTTCGACGCGCTCGACGACGACTGTCACGGTGTCTCCGAAACCGAGCGTGACCACGTTGCGTCGGCAGACGTCGGCCGCAACCCGGGCCGACTCGACGAGCGTGACGGACGCCGCACCACGGCTCGCGGCCTCGAGCCCCAGCGCTCCGGACCCGGCGTACAGGTCGAGGACACGTGCGGCCGAGAGGGCGCCGAGGTGCTCGAGCCGCGAGAACAGCGCCTCGCGGACGCGGTCGCTCGTCGGGCGAGTTCCCTTCGGGGGGACCTGGAGGGTGCGACCACCGGCCGAGCCCGCGACGATCCGGGTCATCGCCGGCTCTGCGGACCGGTCGCTGCCGAGGTGGCACCGGGCGCAGCCGTCCCGGAGGCGTCGGTCATGCGCTCCATCATCGACTTCGTGCTCGTGCTCGAGCAGACCGCGAAGACGATCGCGCTCACCGCGACCTGCGCGATGACGACGGCCGACGGCACGTGGCCGAGCGCGACCGCGATCAGGACGGGGACGAGACCCAGCACGACGACGTCCGGCCCGCGCGCGAGCACCATCGTGACCCCCGCGGGCAGCGCGCCCATCGGCGTCGAGACGAGCGCGCCACCCCAGTCGGGCGCGGGGCGGTAGGCGGCCCGCACGGCCGCGCCGGCCCAGACAGGCGTCGAGACCACGCCGAGCGTGAGCCAGGACGTCAGATCCCCCGCCCAGGCCCCCACAGCGCCGAACGCGACGAGCGACCACACGAGCATGACGATGCCAGGCACGGCCATCCGCAGCCGGCGCACCTCACGTGCCGCGAGCGGCAGCAAGCGGTCGAGGATCGGCGACATCTCGGCGCGGCGCGCTCCCTCCCCGGTCGCGGTCATGGCGACCGATCCGGCGACGACGAGGGCGATCGCGAAGCCGAGCCGACCGGCGAGCTGCGGCACGGCTCCGACGAGGACAGGGACGAGCGCGGCGACGACGACCTGGACGAGGTGGCGCACGGATCGGAGCAGCACCGCCGCATCGGCGGAGATCAGTGCGGAGACCGGACCCCGCACCAGCCCGAACCGGGCCGAGCGCCGACGTCGAGGTGCCGCCGCGCTGTCGGTGAGCGCGCGCCCGAGCTCGCGCGAGTCCATCGAGACGACCGCGCCCGCGGCCTGGCTCGCGACCGACCCGCTCACACGCAACGAACGCGACGGGATGTGGTGCAGCCGACGGTCGACGACCACCGCGAGGCCGGCCACGACGACGACGAGGCCGGCGAGCGACCAGACGGGGATGGCCGGCAGACCGGCGGGGTGCCAGCCGAGCACCACACCGAGGACCGCGAGGACGGGCGCGGCGGCCAGCACGAGGTCACCCACGAGCGAGGTGGCGCCTCGCCGCACGTCGAAGGTCTGCGCGAGACTCGCCGCGAGCACGAGCGTGGCGGACGCCAGTCCGGCCGCCAGCGCGGCGACGACGACCTGCCCGCCGTGGTGGTCACCGAGCAGGCCACCGTCGAGGACGCCGAAGACGACCGCGCCGACGACCGCCGCCAGCAGAGGCAGACGGCGCGCGGACGGCCGCAGCAGCCCGCGTCGGTCGACCGGCAGACCGAGCCACCACGTCGCCTCGGCAGCCGCCGAGCCGACGGGACCGAGCCGGCCCGCGAGCGAGAGCAGCACCCCGGCGAGCCCGACGACGAGGACCAGGACAAGACCCGGCAGGCTCAGGCTGCTCGTGCCGGCCGTGGCCGGCTCACCGGCGGGCAGCGACGCGCGCAGCTGGCCCGCGATGCCGAGCGCCATCCCGATGCCGATCGCGGTCGTGATGACGACGTAGTAGACGTCGCCGAGCAGCTCGCCGACGCTCGCGCCGCTGCGGAGGTTCGTCGCGGCGGCGGTGTACCGGCGGATCGAGCGGCCGGTCGGGAACGACCCGGTCGCCGCGGGGCCGACCAGGACGACCTCGGAGCCTGGGTCGCCGGACCCGACGACCTCGTCGGTCAGCCCGGCGTCGTCGCTCATCGCGGCCCCTGCTCGATGGCCGCGGCGGCCTCCTCGGCGCTCAGGAGTCGCGACACGTCGTCGGCGATCAGCACGGCGCGGTCGGCGACCGCACGCAGCAGTGCCGGGTCGTGGGTCGCGAGGAGCACGGCGCCGCCCGACGCCTTCTCCGCGAGGAGCCGCTCCGCGAGCCGGAGGCGCATGCGCAGGTCGAGGCGCTGCTCGGGCTCGTCGAGCACCAGCAGCGCCCGCGGGCGGACGAACCCTGCGGCCAGCAGCAGCCGACGCCGTTGCCCCGACGACAGTGCGACCGGCAGCGACGTGCCGTGCTCGGTGAGCCCGAACTCCTCGAGCACCTCGTCGACGACCCTCTGGGCATCGCTGACGCCGTGGCCACGCGCGGTGAGGTACAGATGCTCCGCGACGGTGAGCGCCGGAAAGTACGCATCGTCGTCGAGGACGCTAGCGACCTTCGTGCGGAAGCCGACCTCGCGCTCGTCGACGGCCGCACCGAACACCTCGACCGAGCCGCCGGCGGGGTCGAGCAGCCCGAGCACGGCACGCAGCACGGTGGACTTGCCCGAACCGTTGGCACCCACGAGCGCGATCACCCGCCCGGGCGCGAGCGTGAACGACACGGGTGCGCACACTGGCTCGCCGCCGTATCCGACGAGGAGATCTTTGGCCCGGATGGCGGGGGTCTTCGACACGCCCGACAGCGTACGCATCCCTGCTGGGCCCGCGTCACGCGCGGTCGATGAACTCCTCGCGCTCTCCGACGAGCAGCCGGTCGATCGCTGCGCGCAGCTCCGGGTGCGCCCGCAGCTCCGGATCGGCGCCGACGACCTCGCGTGCGTCGGCTCGGGCCCGCTCGATGACCGCACCGTCCCGAGCCACCCGCAGCAGGCGCAGCGAGCTCGCCCCGCCCGACTGCGCGGCACCCAGGACGTCGCCCTCGCGCCGCAGCTCGAGGTCGACCGCGGCGAGCTCGAACCCGTCGGTGGTCGCGGCCAGCGTGGCGAGGCGCGCAGCAGCCGGGCTGCCGTCGGGCGCGTCGGCGACGAGGAGGCACAGCCCGGGGGCGGCGCCACGACCCACTCGGCCGCGCAGCTGGTGCAGCTGGGAGATGCCGAACCTGTCCGCATCGAGGACGACCATCGCTGTCGCGTCCGTGACGTCGACGCCGACCTCGATGACCGTGGTGGACACCAGCACGGGCACGCGCCCGGACGTGAACTCTGCGAGCACCCGGTCCTTCTCGTCCGCCGCCATGCGCCCGTGCAGCGTCCCGATCTCGATCCCCGCGAGCGCCGGCAGGGCGCGCAGCTCGTCGGCGACCTCGAGCACCGCGCGCAGGGGCCGACGCGGTGGCGCCCCCGCGTCGACGCCCAGCAGGTCGACGCCCAGCCCGTCGACGCTCGGCTCGTCGACGCTCGGCTCGTCGGCGTCCGGGTCGTCGGCGGGAGCCGCGGCCTCGTCCCACGAGAGCAGGTCCGCACCGTCGTCGTCCCCTGCGCCGCGGCCAGAGGCGCTGCGGCGGCGGGCCCCTGGCTGCTCGTCGTCCGGGTCGATCCGCGGGCACACGACGTAGGCGCGGCCGCCCTTCTCGACCTCCTCGCGCACCCGTTGCCACGTGCGTGCCACCCAGGTCGTGTTGTCGGCGGGCACCACGACCGTCGTGACGCCGCTGCGACCCGCCGGGATCTCTGAGAGCGTCGAGGTCTCGAGGTCGCCGAAGACAGTCATCGCCACGGTGCGCGGGATCGGTGTCGCGGTCATGACGAGCAGGTGCGGCGTCTGGGCGGCCTTGGCCCGCAGCGTGTCGCGCTGCTCGACGCCGAACCTGTGCTGCTCGTCGACGATCACGAGCCCGAGGTCCGCGAACTGGACCGTCTCCGAGAGCAGGGCGTGGGTCCCCACGACGATCCCCGCGCGCCCGCTCGCCGCGTCGAGCAGGTTCTCGCGTCGGACCGACGCCCCCTGCGAGCCGGTGAGCAGCGCCACGCGGGTGCTCAGGTCGTCGCCGCCGAGGAAACCTCCCTCCGCGAGATCGCCCAGGAGGGCACGCAGCGTGCGCACGTGCTGCGCCGCGAGCACCTCGGTCGGGGCCAGCAGCGCTGCTTGCCCGCGCGCGTCGACGACCTGGAGCATCGCTCGCAGGGCCACGACGGTCTTGCCGGAGCCGACCTCGCCCTGCAGCAGCCGCTGCATGGGGTGCGCGGCTGCGAGCTCGACCTCGAGCTCCGCACCGACGGCCCGCTGGCCGTCGGTGAGCGTGAACGGCAGGCGGGCGTCGAACGCGTCGAGGAGCCCGCCGGCGACCCGCGGACGGGCAACGGCCGGTGAGCCCGCCGCCAGCTGCCGGCGCCGCGCGAGCTCGGCCTGGAGCACGAACGCCTCCTCGTAGCGCAGGCGGTCCCGCCCGCGGCGCCACTGCTCGTCGGTGAACGGCTCGTGCACGTCGGTGAGCGCCTCGCGCAGGCCGACGAGCCCGCGCGCCGACCGGACCTCCGCCGGGATCGGGTCGGGCAGGTCGGCGTCGGTCAGGGGATCCAGCACCGTGCGCACACAGCGCTGGATGCGCCAGGTCGGGACGGCGGCAGAGGCCGGGTAGAGCGGGATCGGACGCGACGCCTCGACGAGCGCCGCCGCCTCGTCGTCCGCGTCCACGCCGATGAGCTGGTAGTCGGGGTGCGTGAGCTGGCGCTGACCGCGGTAGTCGGACACGACCCCGGTGAACAGACCCGTCCGCCCGGGCACGAGGCGCTGCTCGTGCACGCGCAGCACGCCTCGCCGCTTCGCGAAGAACGTCAGCTGCAGCGTGCGCACGCCGTCGGTCACGACCGCCTGGAGCATCGCGCCGCCGCGCGAGCGCATCTCGCGGACCGTGACCTGGCGAACTTCCGCCTGCACCGTGACGTGCTCACCGACGGCGAGGTCGGTGAGGTTCGTGAAGGTCCCCGGCTCGGTGTACCGGCGCGGGTAGTGCCGCAGCAGGTCGCCCGTGGTCCTCAGGCCGAGCTTGGCGAGGGGGGCAGCGGTCCGCTCACCCAGCACCCGGGCGAGCGCCTCGTCCACCCGCGCACCCGGCCGCACGACGGCGTCGTCGGGCACGCTCACCGGGCACCTCCGGTCGATCGACGCATCAGTCCAGCCCCAACCAGAACGCCGGCAGCCCCGGCACCGGACCCGTGCCGAGCACCGCGAGGTCCGGCCACCGTCGCGCGAGGGTGGCCTCGAGCGCCGCCCGCAGGCCGTGGTCGACGGTGGCGCCCGTCAGGATCGTCAGGGTCTGCCGAGCGCCGGCGCCCGCACCCACCGCGACCCCCGCGAGGAGGGCCTCGAACGCCGCGAGCGCCTCGGCCAGATCGGCGTGCTCCACGACCGTGCTCCGCAGGCGCGCCAACGCCGCCATGGCACCGGCGACCCTGCGCGCGGGATCCTCGGCGCCCGCGAGCGCGATGACGGCGACTGTGACGCCCAGGTCGTCGTGCGCGTCGAGCACGTCGACCGTCGTCCCGCTCGGGGCGAGAGACCGCGCTGCCTCACGGGCTACGTGCGCGCCCGACGCGTCCCCGGGGAGGACGACGACCCGACGCGTCCCCGTGTCGGTGATCGCTCGCACGAGGTGACGCGCCTCAAGCCCCGCCCCGTCGCAGCGCACCAGCGTGACCGCCCCCGCGAGCGCGTGAGCGGCCGCCAGGTCGGACGACCCGGTGCACGCGACCACACCGAGATCGTGCGGGGCACCGTCCCCGATGCGACCGCCGAGCAGACGCACGACGACCTGCTCCCGCGGCCCGAGCGCCGCTGCCTCGATCGCCCGCTCTGGGTGGTCGGTGTGGACGTGGACCTGCCACACGCCGTCGGCACCGACGACCGCCACCGAGTCGCCGAGCCCGTTCATGCCGGTGAGCAGGGCCGGCCCGAGATCGGCCCGTTCGCCCGGTGCACCGGTGGCCCGCACGAGCAGCATGACTTCGAACGCCCCGCCGCCCTCAGGCGCGACGTGCGTTGCGACGACGTCGGTCGGCTCGGGCAGCCACGACAGGTCGCGCCCGGCATCCGCGGGGGCGCCGTCTCTGTCCACGACGTCGCGGAGAGAGTCGAGCAGGACGAGCAGCGCGCAGGCCCCTGCGTCGACGACCTGGGCGGCGGCCAGGACCGGGTGCTGCGCGCTGATCTGCGCCAGCGCGGCGTGCGCCTCCGTCGACACCACGGCCAGCACCTCCGAGAGGTCGGCACCCGCGTCCGCCGCGCGCAGCGCCGAGTCGGCGACCACGCGCGCGAGGGTGAGGACAGTGCCCTCCTGGGGATCGGCCACCGCACCGAGGGCCGCCTCGCCGGCCGCGGCCAGCGCGCTGGCAAGATCGGCCGGACCGGCAGACGACGTCAGCGCTCCCGCCAGACCCTCGAGGTACTGGCTCACGATCACGCCCGAGTTGCCGCGGGCAGACAGCAGCGCGCCGCTCGCGAACGCGCGGGCCACGGCGTCGGCCCCCGCCGGGCCCTCGAGCGCGGCCACGGCGTCGGCGCCGCCCGCGACGGTGAGCAGCACGTTGGTCCCGGTGTCCGCGTCGGCGACAGGGAAGACGTTCACGGCGTCGATGCGTGCGCGCGCCGCGCCGAGAGCGGCCGTGGCTGCGTGCGCCCAGGCGCGCACATCCGTCCCGTCCAGGCGTTGCACCGCGTTCCCGTCCTCGTCTCGTCGTGCGTCCCCACACGATGCCGCATCGGACCCACATTTGGGTCGCGCCGCCCGCATGGGCTAGTCTTTCCAGGTTGCCCGGCCGTGTCCGGGCGCAGGTGGCGCACCCGTGCTCGACGGACAGCATCCGCTGGACGGCAGCGTGTCGCGCCCCACCCCAGACCAAGACAGGCCGCTCTGCGGCGTGCATGACCGAACCAGGAGAAGACCGTGGCTGCTAACTGCGACGTCTGCGCCAAGGGCCCGAGCTTCGGGAACAGCGTCTCGCACTCTCACCAGCGGACGCGCCGCCGCTGGAACCCGAACATCCAGCGTGTGCGTGCCGTCGTCGCCGGCACCCCCAAGCGCCTGAACGTCTGCACGTCGTGCCTCAAGGCCGGCAAGGTGCAGCGCGCGGTCTGACCGCCACCCCAGACTCGACCCGAAGGCCCGCGAGGTTCGTTCCTCGTGGGCCTTCGGGCTGCCCACCCCGTGTGGCATCGTGAGGGCATGGTCGAACAGCTCGACGAAGTGACGATCCGTGCTGCCGTCGAGGCCGACGCCGCGGCGATCGCGAACGTCCATGTGCATTCCTGGCGGGAGGCCTACGAGGGCATCGTCCCCGCAGAGCACCTCGCGGCTCTCGACCCGGTGACGCGTGCGGCCGAGTGGACGCAGTTCCTGCGCAACGGTCCCCACGACCACGTCCGGACGTGGCTCGCGGAGTCGCCGTCGGGCGTGCTCGGATTCGTCACCCTGGGACCGGCGCGCGACGAGGATGCGAACCGCGGCGACCACGAGATCTACTCGATCTACCTCGAGCCCGGCGCCTGGGGGCACGGCGTCGCGCGCGACCTCCTGCGGACGGTCATCTCCGAGGTCGGCGGTCGATCGGCCCTGACCCTGTGGGTGCTCGCGGCGAACGAGCGCGCCCGCCACTTCTATCGCCGCAACGGCTTCCAGGCCGACGGCACCGAGCGTTTCGAGGACGTCGGCGGCGCCGAGCTGCTCGAGGTCCGCTACCGCCGCGGCTGACTGCCTGCCTGGACCGCCCGGCCCGCAGCGGACTCGCGTGCGAAGTGGTCCCAGCCCGGCGATCCCGGGCCGGGCGCGACGCCACCGACCAGCACGCGCAGGACGTCCGACCCGGTGCCGTCGCCCGCGGGCGCCGCGCGCACCCGACCGACCACCCGGAACGGCGCGGGCACAGGAGCCCCGGCGGGGAACGTCGCGAGCAGTCCGTGATCCTCTCCCCCGGTCAGCACCCAGTCGCGCGCGTGGGCGCCGAGCGCGGCCGCTGCCTCGGACAACCGCCCGAGGTCGGCCGCGAAGACCTCGGCCGGTTCGTCGAGGTCGAGCACGACGCCGCTGGCGCGCGCGATCCGGCCGGCGTCGCGCAGCAGGCCGTCGGACACGTCGAGCATCGCCGTCGCTCCGGAGCGCGCAGCGAGCGGCCCCGCGGACAACGGCGGCTCGGGCCGCAGGTAGGCACCGACGAGTCCGGCGTCGAGCTCGCCGCGGCCGGCCTCGAGCAGGGCCAGCCCCGCCGCGGACCACCCCCGCACGCCGGCGTGCGCCACGATGTCACCCGGCCGGGCGCCGGACCGGAGCACGGGCTCACGGCCGGCCAGATCACCGTGCACCGTGACGGCGACCACCGCGACGGGCCCGGAGGACAGGTCGCCGCCGACGACCCCGACGCCGAGGGGTGCGCAGACGGCCGCGAGGCCGCGCGCGAGCCCTTCGACCCACGATGCGGGCAGGTCGGCCGGCGCGACGAGCGCCACGACGAGCGCGGTCGGGCTCGCCCCCATCGCCGCGATGTCGGCGAGGTTCTGAGCGGCGGCTCGACGGCCCACGTCCTCCCCGCTCGACCAGCGCCGGCGGAAGTGGCGGTCCTCGACGAGCACGTCGGTCGACACGACGACGCGCCCGTCCGGCGCGGCCACGACGGCGGCGTCGTCCCCGGGGGGCACCAGCGTGGCATCCCCCAGCGGCAGCTGCGGGAAGATCAGCGCGAGCAGCCCGTCCTCGGACAGGTCGGCGACGGTCGGCTCGTCAGGGGAACTCACGTGCGCCACCGTATCCCGCCCGCGCGCTGCCTCCGGTCGGTCTCCGTGCTGCCCCGGCCAGCCTCCGTCTCCGCGGCAGAGAGACGCACGAACCGGGGCGTCGGAGGCGTTAGCGTGACAGCGTGACCGACCCGCCGACCTGCACCGCCCCTGCGCCGGGCGCTGCGCGGCACCACCGGCGGCCCCTCGGCGCCGGTCGCCGGCCCGGCTGGCGACTGCCGACCACTGCGAGCCTGGTGATGGCCCTCGCTGCGTGCGCGCCGGGGGTGTCTGTCGCCGAGGCCCCCCACGGCGCCGACCCGGTCTGCGCGAGTGTCGTGCTGGCTCTCCCGGACCAGCTGGGCGACCTGCCGCGACTGCGCACGACGAGTCAGGCCAGCGCCGCCTGGGGCACCCCGGCGGCGCACGTCGTGCTCCGGTGCGGTGTCGAGGTCCCGGGGCCGACGACGGTGCACTGCGTGAGCGTGGACACGCCCGACGGCCCGAGCATCGACTGGCTCGCGCTCGCCGACGACCCTGCCGCGCAGGGTGCCACGAGCTGGACCTTCACCACGTACGGCCGCGACCCGGCCGTCGAGGTCCGCGTGCCCGCCGCCGTCGCGAGCTCGCACTCGACCTCGTTCCTCGACCAGCTCGGCCCGGCCATCGCGCAGGTGGAGCCGACGCGCGCGTGCCTCTGAGCCGGCCCTGTCGAGGCCGAGGTCTCAGCGCAGTCCGGTGGGGCGGTGCAGCGCGAGCTGCAGCAGCTCGTCGATCAGGTCCGGGTAGGACAGGCCCGTCGCCTGCCACATCCGCGGGTACATCGAGAACGGCGTGAATCCCGGCATCGTGTTGATCTCGTTGACGACCACGTCGCCGTCCGGGGTCACGAACACGTCGACCCGGGCGAGACCCTCGCAGCCGACAGCGTCGAACGTCCGCACCGCCACCTCGCGGATCTCACGGACGAGCGCGTCGGGCAGGTCCGCCGGGCACGAGAGCGTGACCCCGGCCTCGTCGAGGTACTTGGCCTCGAAGTCGTAGAAGCCGTGACGGGTGTCGGTCACGAGGATCTCGCCGGGCAGCGACGCGCGCGGCCGGGCGCCGTCGCGGCCACCCAGCACCGCGCACTCGATCTCCCGCCCGGCGATGCCGGCCTCGACGACGACCTTCGGGTCGTGGAGCTCGGCGGCGGCGATCGCGGCCGGCAGGTCGGCGAGGTCGTCGACCCGCGAGATCCCCAGGCTCGAGCCGGCGCGGGCAGGCTTGACGAACACGGGCAGGCCCAGCCCGCGGATCACCTCGGTCCACGCCGCCGGGTTGCGTGCGAAGTCGCCGGGCCGCAGGACGGTGAACTCGCCGATCGGCAGCCCCTGCCCCGCGAGCACGAGCTTCATGAAGTGCTTGTCCATGCCCACGGCGGAGGCCAGGACGCCCGCACCCACGTAGCGGACGTCCGCCAGCTCGAGGAGGCCCTGCAGGGTGCCGTCCTCCCCGAACGGCCCGTGCAGCAGCGGGAACACCACGTCGACCGCGCCGAGCTGTCGCGGCAGCACCCCGTCCTCGAGGACGGTGACCGCGCGCTCGGCGGACCCCTGAGGCAGGAGCACCTCGAGCGGGCCGTCCTCGACCTCGGGCAGGTGGCCGTCGACGATCGACCAGCGGTCCGGGTCGTCCTCGACCAGGATCCAGCGCCCGGACGGGGTGATCCCGACGGGGAGCACGTCGTAGCGCGTGCGGTCGATCGCCCGCAGCACGCCGCCCGCCGTCGCGCAGCTGATCGCGTGCTCGCCCGAGCGCCCGCCGAACAGCAGCAGAACGCGGGGCCGCGCACCGGTGTCGGGCTTGACGGTCGAGGTCGTCGGTGTCGTGTCCATCGCGCCCGACCCTACCGCGGCACAGGACGGTGCTCGGTAGGCTGCCGCCATGCCGGACCCGTCGCTGCCCTTGGACCCGTCGACCGTCGTCGTGACTGCCGGGCGGCCCGCGCGGTCACCCGGCGCACCGGTCAACCCGCCGGTCGTGCTCTCCTCGACGTTCGTCTCGACGGGCGTGCCGCCCGCGGGCGAGCTGTTCTACGGACGCAACGACACCCCGACCTGGCACCCGTTCGAGGAGGCGCTGGGTGCGCTCGAGCGGTCCGCCCACCCGGCGCTCGTGCTCGGATCGGGCATGGCGGCGATCGCGGCGGCCCTGTCGCTGGTGCCGCCCGGCGGCCGGGTGGTCCTGCCCCGGCACGCCTACGGCGTCACCCTGGCGTACGCGCACGACCTCACGGCGCGCTCGGGGGTCGAGGTGACCTCGGTCGACATCGCCGACACCGCCGCCGTGACGGCAGCGGTGCGCGCCGGTCGCCCGGCGTCGATGCTGTGGGTCGAGACCCCGACGAACCCGATGCTCGAGGTCGCCGACCTGCCTGCGCTCGTCGCCGTCGCGCACGAGGTGGGCGCGCTCGTGGTGGTCGACAACACGTTCGCGACCCCGCTCGTGCAGCGCCCGTTCGAGCACGGCGTCGACGTCGTTGTGCACTCGGTCACGAAGTACCTGGCGGGGCACAGCGACGTCGTGCTCGGTGCGGCCCTCGCCGACGACCCGGACCTGCACGCGCGCCTGCACGCGTACCGGACGCTGCACGGGTCGGTCGCAGGACCCTTCGAGGTCTGGCTCGCCCTGCGGGGGCTTCGGACGCTCGCGCTGCGGGTCGCGCGCTCGCAGGCGACTGCGGCCGAGCTTGCCCGGCGCCTGTCGGAGCACCCCTCCGTGCTCGAGGTGCGCCACCCGAGCCTGCCTGCCGACCCCGGACACGCGCGCGCTTCGGCGCTCATGGACGGCTACGGGTCGATCGTCGGTGTGCGGCCGCACGGCGGTGCGGACGCCGCCGACGCGGTCGTCGACGCCGTGCAGCTGTGGGTCCCGGCGACGAGCCTCGGCGGCGTCGAGTCGACGCTCGAACGGCGCCGACGCTTCGCGACCGAGTCGCCGACGGTGCCCGAGGATCTCATCCGGCTGTCGGTCGGCATCGAGGACGTCGAGGACCTCTGGTCCGACCTCGAGCGGGCACTGACCCGCTCTGCCGGGCGGTAGCGCGTCCGGGCAGGAGGTCAGAGACCCTCGGCCTTGTGCGGGCGCGCGAGCAGCAGGGGTGCCAGCTGGTCCACCGGGAGACCCTCGTGGAGGACCGCCACGACCGCCGCCGTGATCGGCATCTCGACGCCGACCTTGGCGGCCAGCTCGAGCACGGAGCGCGAGCTCTTGACGCCCTCGGCGGTGCCGCCCGTCGCGCGGATCGCGTCGTCGAGCGTCATCCCCTGCCCCAGGTGGACCCCGAGGGTGTGGTTGCGCGAGTCGGGCGACGCGCACGTCGCCATGAGGTCGCCCAGCCCCGCAAGTCCGGGGAACGTCTCGGCGTCCGCCCCGAGCGCGAGCCCGAGCCGCGTGATCTCCACCAGACCGCGCGTGATGACCGTCGCCATCGTGTTGTAGCCGAGCCCTCGCCCCTGCGAGATGCCGACCGCGATCGCGATGACGTTCTTCACCGCGCCGCACAGCTCCACGCCGACGACGTCGTCGTTCGTGTACGGACGGAAATACGAGGACGCGCAGGCCCGCGCGACGAGGCGGGCCGTCTCCTCGCTCGTCGAGGCCACGACGGTCGCCGTCGGCTGGTGCTGGGCGATCTCCTTCGCGAGGTTCGGCCCCGACACGACGGCCACCCGGTCGGCGTGGATCCCGAGCGCCTCGGCGACCACCTGGCTCATGCGCCGGTCCCCGCCGAGCTCGACGCCCTTCATCAGTGAGACCGCCACGGCGTGAGGCCCGAATGTGGCGCGCAGCGGCTCGAGCGTGGCCCGGGCGCTCTGCGAGGGGATCGCGATCGCCACGAGGTCCGCGCCCGCGATCACACCGGCCGCATCGGTCGAGGCCGTGATGCCTGCGGGCAGCTCGACACCGGGCAGGTAGGCCTCGTTGCGGTGCGTGCGGGTGATCTCGTCGCAGATCTGTGCGCTGCGGCCCCAGATCGTGACGTCGCACCCCGCGTCGGACAGCACCGCAGCGAACGTCGTGCCCCAGCTCCCGGCGCCCAGCACTGCGGCGCGCAGCCGCTGGACCGGCGGTGCGGGGTTCACGCGTTCGTCGGCTTCGTGGGCTGGTCGCCGTCGTCGGGACGCTCGCCCGACGACTTCGCCCGGCGCACGTCGAACCGGACCTCGGGAGCCGGCTCGCCGCGGAGGTCCTCGAGGATGACCGTGATCGCAGCCATGACCCGCTCGGTGGCCTCGCGCAGAGTCGCAGTGTCCAGGGGGCGGTCGTACAGGTCGTCGAGCACGACCGGCGGCCCCGCGACGACCGACACCTTCTTGCGGGGGAACGGCCTGAGCACCTTGGAGTACCGACCGAGGATGTCCTGCGGACCCCACTGGGCGACGGGGATCACGGGTGCACGGGTCATCAGCGCGAGCCGTGCGATGCCCGTCTTGCCGACCATGGGCCACAGGTCCGGGTCGCGGGTCAGAGTGCCCTCGGGGAACACCGCGACACACTCGCCGTCACGCAGCGCCTGGACCGCCGAGTCGAGCGACTGCCCCGCCTGCGCGGTGTTCCGGAAGACGGCGATCTGACCCGTCGCCCGCAGGGTCGGGCCCAGCACCGGGACCTTGAACAACGAGGCCTTCGCGAGGATCTTCGGCGCGAAGCCATGGTCGTACAGGTAGTGCGCGAACGTCAGCGGGTCCAGGTTCGTCATGTGGTTCGCCGCCGCGATGAAGCCCCCACTTGCGGGCAGGTGCTCGGCGCCGCGCCAGTCGCGACGCATCATCGCGAACAGGATCGGCCGCACGATCCGGGCGACGATGCGGTAGGCGCGGTTGGAGCGCTGCGGTGCTGGCACGGTCACGGATGCTACCCGCCCCCGCCGCCCGACGGCGGTTCAGCGCCCGGTGTCGACGGGCTGTCCCCGCACCCTGCCGGGCGCTCGGGACTAGCGTGGCGCTGACGACCGGTGACACGGGAGGGAGCCCGATGGCGTCCGACCAGCGTCTCGCGCCCGCCGACGCGGAGCCCGGCCTCGACGTCGTCCACGCTGCGGCACTGACCTCGGACGACGTCCTGCGGCGGCTCGGCTCGACGCGCGAGGGACTGTCCGCCGCTCGGGCCGCCGACCGGTTCGCGGAGCTCGGCCCGAACGCCGTGCGCTCGGACGAGGCCCACTGGCTCCCCGTCCTGGTCCGACAGGTCCGGTCGCCGCTGCTCGTCCTGCTCGTCGTCGCCGCCGTCGCGTCGTACTTCGTGGGCGAGCGGACCTCGGCGGTCATCATCGGCGCCATCCTCGTCGTGTCGGTCGGTCTCGGCTTCGTCAACGAGTACCAGGCGGTGCGCGCAGCCGAGGCGCTGCACGGGCAGATCCGGCACATGTGCGTTGTTGTCCGGGGTGGACATCCCGCCGCCGTCGACGTCACGGCCCTGGTGCCGGGCGACGTGGTGGACCTCCAGCTCGGCGAGATCGTCCCTGCGGACCTCCGGCTGCTCGAGGTCGCGGAGCTCGAGTGCGACGAGTCGATCCTCACCGGAGAGTCCGTTCCGGTCGCCAAGTCGGTCGAGCCGACGGCTCCGGGCGCGGCGCTCGCCGAGCTGACCGGCGCCGCTCTGATGGGCACCGTCGTCCATGCGGGGTCAGCGACCGGGGTCGTCGTCGCCACCGGCAGCCGGGCGGAGTTCGGCCGGATCGCCCAGGGGTTGAGCGAGGGCGAGCCGGAGACCGAGTTCCAGGCCGGGCTGCGTCGGTTCTCGGTCCTGCTCGTCCAGGTCGCGGCCGTGCTCACCGTCTCGATCTTCGCGATCAACCTGCTGCTGCACCGGCCGCTGCTCGAGGCGCTCCTGTTCTCCCTGGCGATCGCCGTCGGAATCACGCCGCAGCTGTTGCCCGCTGTCGTCTCGACGAGCCTGGCGGCGGGGTCGCGGCGCCTCGCCGAGCGCAAGGTGCTCGTGAAGCGGCTCGTGTGCATCGAGGACCTCGGGAACATCCAGGTGCTCTTCACGGACAAGACCGGCACGCTCACCGAGGGCCAGATCAGCCTCACCCGGTCGATCGGCACCGACGGCCGCCCGGATGACGCGCCGTTGCGGCTCGGGCTGCTGTGCACCGAGATCATCGGCGACGAGTCGCACGCCGCCACCGGCAACGCGCTCGACGTCGCGATGTGGGACGCACCGGCCGCCGCACCGCTCCGCGACGCCGCCGCGCGTGTCCGTCGACTGGCACTGCTGCCGTTCGACCACGAGCGCCGTCTCGTCTCGGTGCTCGTCGAGGAACCGGACGGCACGCGCACGCTGGTCGCCAAGGGCGCGCCAGAGGGCCTGCTCTCCCGCTGCACCGCGCTCCCCGCCGAGGCGCAGGCCGTCCTGGACGCCGAGTTCGACGCCGGGAGCCGCGTCGTCGCGATCGCGACGCGTGCGATGGCCGGGCGGGACACCCTGGGCCCAGCGGACGAGCACGATCTGGAGCTGCGTGGATTCCTCGTCTTCAAGGACGCGCCCAAGGCGAGCGCGGTCGATGCGCTCAGCCGCCTCGCGGGCCTCGGCCTCACGGTGAAGGTCGTCACGGGCGACAACGCGCGCGTCGCCGCGAAGGTCTGCGGTGACCTCGGGCTGCCCACCAGGCCCGTGGTCACCGGGGCCGACCTCGACGTGACCGACGACGAGCACCTGCCCGCCCTGGTGGCCGGCGCGGCGATCTTCGCCCGGGTCAGCCCCGAGCACAAGGCGCGGATCGTGCGCGCACAGCGTCGCACCGGGGTCGACGTCGCGTTCCTCGGCGACGGGGTGAACGACGCGGTCGCGCTGCATGCGGCCGACGTCGGCATCTCGGTCGACTCAGCCGCCGACGTGGCCAAGGACGCGGCTGACGTGATCCTGCTCGCGAAGGACCTCCACGTGCTCGCGGACGGCGTCCTCGAGGGCCGACGGATCTTCGCCAACACCATCAAGTACGTGCTGATGGGCACGTCGAGCAACTTCGGCAACATGTTCAGCGCCGCGGGCGCGTCGGCGCTCCTCGCGTTCCTGCCGATGCTGCCGTCGCAGATCCTGCTCAACAACCTGCTCTACGACACGAGCCAGCTCGCGATCCCGACCGACCACGTGGACCCCGAGCAGCTGGCCCGGCCGGCGGCCTGGGACATCCACTTCATCCGCCGTTTCATGCTGTTCTTCGGCCCGATCAGCTCGCTGTTCGACTTCGCGACCTTCGCCATCATGCTCGGCGTGTTCCATGCGGGGCCGGCGCAGTTCCGCTCGGGGTGGTTCGTCGAGTCTCTCGCGACGCAGACGCTCGTCATCTTCGCGGTCCGCACGCGTCGGATCCCGTTCTTCCGCAGCCGCCCGAGCGTGCCCCTGCTCGCGTCCGCGCTCGGCATCGTCGTCATCGGGGCGCTCGTGCCCTCGGCGCCGTTCGCCTCGACCCTGGGGTTCGGTGCGCTGCCGACCGGGTTCTTCCTCGTGCTCGTCCTGCTCGCGGGCTGCTACCTGGTCCTCATCGAGCTGGGCAAGCGCTGGTTCTACCGAGCCGCTCCCGCGGTGCCGGCGCGGACGACCGTCGGCGCGCGCGAACGTCGCATCGGCTACCGGATCCTGCGCCGTGCGCGGCGCTTCTCCTCCGCGGGTGGCAACCGATAGCACCGGCCCCGGCGCGGTGTCGACGCCGGAGCCGTGAGCTCTCAGTCGCGGCTGAACTCGGCGCCCAGCGCCGTGAGCTTGTCGGTGAAGTGCTCGTAGCCGCGGTCGATGAGGCTGATGCCCCGCACGGACGACGTGCCCTTCGCGGTGAGGGCCGCGATGAGGTGGCTGAACCCGCCACGCAGGTCAGGGACCTCGATCTCGGCAGCCGAGAGGGACGTCGGGCCAGAGATGACGGCCGAGTGGTAGAAGTTGCGCTGGCCGAACCGGCAGGGGCGCCCGCCCAGGCACTCCTTGTAGACCTGGATCGTGGCACCCATGCCACGCAGCGCGTCCGTGAACCCGAACCGGTTCTCGTAGACGGTCTCGTGGACGATCGAGAGTCCCTTGGCCTGGGTCAGCGCGACGACGAGCGGCTGCTGCCAGTCGGTCATGAAGCCGGGGTGGACGTCGGTCTCGAGGACGATCGAGCTGAGGTCGCCGCCGGGGTGGAAGAACCGGATGCCGTCGTCGTCCACGGCGAACTCGCCGCCGACCTTGCGGAACGTGTTGAGGAAGGCCGTCATCTCGGGCTGCGTCGCGCCGCGCACGTAGATGTCGCCGCCCGTCGCGAGCGCGGCCGAGGCCCAGGACGCGGCCTCGATGCGGTCCGAGAGCGCGGTGTGCTGGAAGCCGACGAGCCGGTCGACGCCCTCGATGCGGATCACGCGGTCGGTGTCGACCGAGATGATCGCGCCCATCTTCTGCAGGACGTTGATGAGGTCCATGATCTCGGGCTCGATCGCGGCGTTCGACAGCTCGGTGATGCCCTCGGCCCGGACGGCCGTCAGCAGCAGCTGCTCGGTCGCGCCGACGCTGGGGTACGGCAGGGCGATCTTGGTGCCCTGGAGGCGGCGCGGCGCCTGCAGGTGGATGCCGCCCTCACGCTTCTCCACGACGGCGCCGAACTGCCGCAGGATGTCGAGGTGGTAGTTGATCGGCCGGTCTCCGATGCGGCAGCCGCCGAGGTCCGGGATGAACGCCTCGCCCAGCCGGTGCAGCAGCGGGCCGCAGAACAGGATGGGGATGCGGCTCGACCCGGCGTGCGCGTCGATGTCGGCCACGTGTGCGGACTCGACGTTGGACGGGTCGAGGTGCAGCGTGCCCGCCTGGTCGTCGACCTTGACGCTCACGCCGTGCAGCTCGAGCAGGCCGGTCACGACGGCGACGTCCTTGATCTGCGGGACGTTGCGCAGGATGCTCGGGCCCTCCCCGAGGAGTGCGGCCACCATGGCCTTCGACACGAAGTTCTTGGCGCCGCGGACGGTGATCTCCCCGGACAGGGGGTTGCCACCGTTGACGTAGAGGAGGTCGCTCATGAGTCCATCGTCGCTCACCGGGGTGCGTGCTTCGTACCGGATCGCCGTCGGGCGTCGGCGTCGTGCGAAACCTTCACACGACAGCGATCCGGTCGCAGGGCGTCAGGACGTGCGGGTCACGCCGAGCTCGACGGGCGCAGCCGCAGGTCGGGCGGCCTTGATCTCGACCGACGGAAGGTGCTTGGCCGGCAGCGTCCGGGGCCGCCAGGCCTCGCGCGTGGCCTCGAACGCGGTGATCTCGGGCTCGTGCTGCAGCGTGAGGCCGATGTCGTCGAGGCCCTCGAGCAGGCGCCAGCGCGTGTAGTCGTCGACGTGGAACGACGCGACGACGTCGTCGCACGTGACCGTGCGGCTCACGAGGTCGACCGTCACCTCGGTGCCCGGGCGGGTCTCGAGGACCTTCCAGATGAGCTCGATGTCCTCCTGCGCGACCTGCGCGGCGAGGAGCCCCTGCTTGCCGGAGTTGCCCCGGAAGATGTCGGCGAAGCGGGCCGAGATCACCACGCGGAAGCCGTAGTCCTTGAGCGCCCAGACGGCGTGCTCGCGCGACGAGCCGGTGCCGAAGTCGGGACCCGCGACGAGCACCGAGCCGGCGGCGTAGGCGGGCTGGTTCAGGACGAACTCGGGGTCACCGCGCCACGCGGCGAACAGCGCGTCCTCGAAGCCGGTCCGCGTGACGCGCTTGAGGTAGACGGCCGGGATGATCTGGTCGGTGTCGACGTTGCCGCGACGCAGCGGGACCCCGACGCCGGTGTGCTGGCTGAACTTCTCCATGGTCGTTCTCTCTTCCGGTGGCGGGGGCTCAGGCGGTCTGCAGGTCGGTCAACGGCGATCCGTCGGGCGCGACGACGTCCGGCCCGAGGTCGGCGACCGACGACAGGGTGCCGCGGATCGCGGTCGCGGCCGCGACGAGCGGTGACACGAGGTGCGTGCGCCCGCCCTTGCCCTGGCGTCCCTCGAAGTTGCGGTTCGAGGTCGACGCGCTGCGCTCCCCCGGTGCGAGCTGGTCCGGGTTCATGCCCAGGCACATCGAGCAGCCGGCGTTGCGCCACTCGGCCCCAAAGTCGAGGAAGATCCTGTCGAGCCCCTCGGCCTCGGCCTGGAGGCGGACGCGGGCCGACGCCGGCACGACGAGGACACGGACCGAGTCGGCCTTCGTGCGGCCCTTGACGAGCTTGGCGACTGAGCGCAGGTCCTCGATGCGACCGTTGGTGCACGAGCCGATGAAGACCGTGTCGACGGCGATCTCGCGCAGCGGCGCACCCGGCGTCAGGCCCATGTACTCGATCGCACGCTCGGCGGACTGACGCTCGTTCTCGTCGGCGATCTCGGCCGGGACGGGCACTCGGCCGGACAGCGGCAGGCCCTGGCCCGGGTTGGTGCCCCACGTCACGAACGGCTCGAGGTCGGCCGCGTGCAGGACGACCTCGGTGTCGAACGTCGCGTCGTCGTCCGTGCGCAGCGTGCGCCAGTACTCGACGGCCGCGTCCCAGTCGGCGCCCTCGGGCGCGTGCGGGCGGCCCTTGAGGTAGGCGAACGTCGTCTCGTCCGGCGCGATCATGCCGGCGCGCGCGCCTGCCTCGATCGACATGTTGCAGACCGTCATGCGGGCTTCCATCGACAGCGCCCGGATGGCCTCGCCGCGGTACTCGAGCACGTAGCCCTGGCCGCCGCCGGTCCCGATCTTGGCGATGATCGCCAGGATGATGTCCTTCGAGGTCGCGCCCGCGGGCAGCTCGCCGTCGACGGTGACCGCCATGGTCTTGAAGGGCACGAGCGGGAGCGTCTGGGTCGCGAGCACGTGCTCGACCTCGCTCGTGCCGATCCCGAACGCGAGCGCACCGAACGCGCCGTGCGTCGAGGTGTGCGAGTCGCCGCAGACGACCGTCAGACCGGGCATCGTCAGGCCGAGCTGGGGACCGACCTGGTGCACGATGCCCTGGTCCGCGTCGCCGAGCGAGTGGATCCGGACGCCGAACTCGGCGGCGTTGTTGCGCAGCGTCTGGATCTGCGTACGGCTCGTGACGTCGGCGATCGGCAGGTCGATGTCGAGCGTCGGCGTGTTGTGGTCCTCGGTGGCCAGCGTCAGGTCCGGACGGCGTACCGTGCGGCCCGCGAGACGCAGGCCCTCGAACGCCTGCGGGCTCGTGACCTCGTGGACGAGGTGGAGGTCGATGTAGAGCAGGTCGGGCGCGCCGTCGGTGCCGCGCCGCACGATGTGGTTCTCCCACACCTTCTCTGCCAACGTGCCTGCCATGTCTGTGGTCCTCTCGAGTCGCCCGGTCGGGTGGTCGGCGCGCAATAGCTAGCCTGATGCACTTGCGTCTCAGCCTGCGAGACGTCAGTATCGACCTATGGACAACTCTAGCGGAGTCGGCGTGCTCGACAAGGCGGCATCCGTGCTCAGTGCTCTCGAGGCCGGACCGGCGACGCTCGCGCAGCTCGTCACAGCCACCCATCTTGCTCGCCCGACGGCCCACCGGCTCGCCGTCGCGCTCGAGCACCACCGCCTCGTGGCCCGCGACATGCAGGGCCGGTTCGTGCTCGGTCCCCGCCTCTCCGAGCTCTCGACGGCCGCCGGCGAGGACCGTCTGCTCGCCGCCGCAGGTCCCGTCCTGGCGGCTCTGCGCGACCACACCGGCGAGAGTGCTCAGCTGTACCGCCGGCAGGGTGACATGCGCATCTGCGTCGCCGCGGCCGAGCGTCCGGTCGGCCTGCGCGACTCGATCCCCGTCGGCGCGACGCTGACGATGCTGGCCGGCTCGGCCGCGCAGATCCTGCTCGCGTGGGAGGAGCCGGACCGGCTCCACCGCGGCCTGCAGGGGGCGAAGTTCACCGCGACGATCCTCTCGGGCGTGCGCCGCCGCGGGTGGGCGCAGTCGGTGTCCGAGCGCGAGGTCGGGGTGGCGTCGGTGTCGGCGCCCGTCCGTGGGCCGTCCGGACGCATCGTTGCCGCGGTGTCGATCTCGGGGCCGCTCGAGCGGCTGTCGCGTCAGCCCGGCCGGCTGCACGCCGGCGCCGTCGTGTCCGCGGCCAACCGGTTGACGGAGGTCTTGCGCCGATCGGGTGAATGAGGGCGGACCCACGCACGCGAGCACAGCAGAAAGGCCCGGTCACCGTGAGGTGTCCGGGCCTTGCTCGTACCCCCGACCGGATTCGAACCGGCGCTACCGCCGTGAGAGGGCGGCGTGCTAGGCCGCTACACAACGGGGGCCTGTACTGCCTTGAACCTACAGCTCACGAGTCGCCTCGTGGGTTGCCGGGTCGTGAGTCTACCGGATCCTCCGGAGCATTCACACCGCTGGGGTACCAGGACTCGAACCTAGACTAACTGAACCAGAATCAGTCGTGCTGCCAATTACACCATACCCCATGGGGTATAACCTCCGGAGTCGCACGAACCGTCGGACACCTGCGTGACCATCGGATTCGGCAACGTCACCGGACGTCGTACCGCGGGGGAACACTACCTGACTGCACGGTCGCCTCCAAACCACGGCTCACCCGCACACCCCCGGACGGCACCCGGCGGGGCGGACGGTTCACACGTCGACGAGGTCGGCCAGCTCGGTGAGCGACCGCACGACGACGACCCCGGGGGCGTGCTCGTGAGCGTCGGGCAGCCCGTTGCGACGCCCACCCGGGCGGTCGATCCAGACGCCCACCAGACCCGCGTCCCGGGCAGCCCACGCGTCGACGTCGAGCTCGTCACCGACGTACGCGGTGCGCGCGGGTTCGGTCCCGAGCAGCCGGCACGCCTCGACGAACACCCGCGGGTCAGGCTTGCCGACGCCCAAGGTGTCGACGCCGACGAGCATCGGCACGCGGTCGACGAGGCCGACGCGGGCCAGCTTGCGCGTCTGATAGGCGACCGACGCGTTGGACAGCGCACCGATGACGACGCCCGCGGCCAGGAGCCGGTCGACGGCCGCCGACGCGTCGTCGTGCGGCGCCCAGGCCCCCACGAACCGCTCCTCGAACAGCGCGTTCCACGCGTCGTACCCCGCGTCGTCGAGCTGGGGACCACCGAACGCCGAGTGCAGAGCGTTCGCACGTGACATCCGCTGCTCGCGGTAGGTCTCGTCGCCGCGCGTGTACGCGCCGTAGTGGCCGTCCACGTCGGCACGCCAGTGCGCGAGCACCTCGAGGTCGCGCTCGGGGCCGACGTCCGGCAGGTACCGGCGCGCCACCGCCGCGAGCGCGTGGGCGAACGCGCCCCGCGTGTCGACGAGCGTGTCGTCGATGTCGAACAGCACGCCGTCGACCTTCATGCGGTCACAGCCCTCACGCGGTCACAGCATTCCGCGCAGCGCCGCGATCCTGGCCAGGGTCGAGGCCTTGCCGAGGATCTCCATCGACTCGAACAGTGGCGGCGAGACGCGGCGGCCCGTCAGCGCCGTGCGCAGCGGGGTGTACGCGAAGCGCGGCTTGAGGCCGAGCCCGTCCACCAGCGCGGCCTGCAGGGCGCTCTGCGTCGCCTCCGTCGTGAAGCCGTCGGGTCCGATCGCCTCGAGCGCCGTGGTGGCCGCGTCGAGCACCGCGGGGGCCTCCTCGCGCAACCCTGCGCGTGCGTCGTCCTCGACCGCCACCGCGTCGTCGGCCACGAACAGGAACCCCAGCATGCCGACGGCCTCGCCGAGCAGCGTCATCCGCTCCTGAACGAGCGGAGCGGCAGCCGTCAGCAGCGCGCGGTGCTCGGGCGAGAGGTCGGCGAACGATGCCGCCGGCACGAGACCCGCCGCGTGCAGGTACGGCACGAGCCGGCCGCGGAAGTCCTCCGCGCCGAGCAGCCGCACGTGCGCCGCGTTGATCGCCTCGGCCTTCTTCAGGTCGAAGCGGGCCGGGTTGGGGTTGACGTCCTTGATGTCGAACGCCGCGACGAGCTCGTCGACCGTGAAGATGTCGCGGTCGGCAGCGATGGACCAGCCGAGCAGCGACAGGTAGTTCAGCAGCCCCTCCGGGGTGAAGCCCCGCTCGCGGTGCAGGAACAGGTTGGACTCGGGGTCGCGCTTGGACAGCTTCTTGTTGCCCTCACCCATGACGTACGGGAGGTGGCCGAAAGCTGGCATGACGGTCGCGACGCCGAGCTCGAGGAGCGCGCGGTACAGCACGACCTGCCGGGGCGTGGACGACAGCAGGTCCTCGCCCCGCAGCACGTGCGTGATGCCCATGAGCGCGTCGTCGATCGGGTTGACCAGCGTGTACAGCGGCTGCCCGTTGCCGCGCACGATGACGTAGTCGGGGACCGAGCCGGCCTTGAACGTCACGTCCCCGCGCACGAGGTCGGTGAACGTCACGTCGTCCTCGGGCATCCGGAGGCGCAGGACGGGCTCACGGCCCTCGGCGCGGAACACGGCCTTCTGATCGTCGGTGAGCGTCCGGTCGTAGCCGTCGTAGCCGAGCTTCGGGTCGCGACCTGCCAGCAGGTGGCGCCGCTCGATCTCGTCGGGCGTGGAGTACGACTCGTACGCGTACCCGCCCTCGAGGAGCCGGCGCGCGACGTCCCGGTACAGGTCCATCCGCTGGGACTGGCGGTACGGCTCGTGGGGTCCACCGACCTCGACGCCCTCGTCCCAGTCGAGGCCGAGCCACCGCAGCGCGTCGAGCAGCTGCTGGTAGCTCTCCTCGGAGTCCCGCGCCGGGTCGGTGTCCTCGATCCGGAACACGAAGGTCCCGCCGACGTGGCGCGCGTACGCCCAGTTGAACAGCGCGGTCCGGATGAGCCCGACGTGCGGGGTCCCGGTCGGCGAGGGGCAGAAACGAACGCGGGTCGCAGACCCGGAGGCGGCATCGGTCACGATCCCACCCTAACGGCGCGCCGCAGTCGACTCCCCCTCCCTCGTCGGGGCGCGGGCCCGGTCAGGAGCCGACGTGAGCGCCCCTCAACGGCGCAGGACGGGGTTGCGCAGGACGCCGATGTCCTCGACCTCGACCTCGACGATGTCGCGGTCCACGATCGGCCCGACGCCCGCCGGGGTCCCCGTGAGGATGACGTCGCCCGGGAGCAGCGTGAACACCTCCGAGATGTACGAGACGAGGTACGCGACGTCGAAGATCAGCTGCGAGGTGCGGCCGTCCTGCCGCGGCTGACCGTTGACCCGGGCCCGCACCGCGAGGTCCGAGACGTCGAGCCCGGGCACGATCCACGGACCGATCGGGCACGACGTGTCGAAGCCCTTGGCGCGCGTCCACTGAGGCTCGGCCCGCTGCGCGTCCCGCGCGGTCACGTCGTTCGCGACGGTGTAGCCGAACACGTGGTCGAGCGCCCGAGCGACCGTCACGTTCTTGGTGACCTTGCCGATCACGACCGCGAGCTCGGCCTCGTGCTCGACCTCCTCGGTCCACGCGGGCAGGACGATCGGGTCGTCGGGCCCGATCACCGACGTGTTCGGCTTGAGGAACAGCAGCGGCACGACCGGCAGGGCGTTGCCCATCTCGGCTGCGTGCGCGGCGTAGTTGCGCCCGACGCCGATGATCTTCGAGCGCGGGATGACCGGGGCGAGCAGCCGGACGGCGTCGTCGGACAGCGGGACCCGCTCACCCGTCGGCTGGATCGTGGTGTAGATCGGGTCGCCGGTGATGACGACGAGCTCCTCCGCGCCGGGCACACCCTCGACAAGGGCGTAGCGGGGGTCGTCTCCGGTCGTGAATCTCGCGATGCGCACCGGGCAACCCTAATCGTCAGACGCGGGCCAGGGCCTCGCCGTGCAGGATCGCGAACCAGCCGTCCTCGGCCCGGCCCCACTCCCGCCACGCGTCGGCGAGGTGCTCGAGCGCGACGTCGTCGGCCAGGCCGTACTCGATCGCCTGGGCCGCGAAGTGGGAGGCGACCGCGCGGTCGGCCCACAGCTCCGACCACCACCGCCGGTCCTCGGGCGTCGCGTAGCACCACACGCCGGCGCCGGGCTGGATGCCGGCGGGGTCGAACCCGGCCTCGCGCACCCAGCCGAGCAGGCGGCGTCCGGCGTCGGCCTCGGCACGGTTGGCCTGCGTCACCTCGCGGTAGAGCGCGAGCCACTCGTCGAGCCCGGCGTTCGGCGGGTACCAGGTCATCGCGGAGTAGTCGGAGTCCCGGACCGCGACGAGGCCACCGGGACGCGTGACGCGCTTCATCTCCCGCAGCCCGGCGACCGGGTCGGTGAGGTGCTGGAGGACCTGGTGGGCGTGCACGACGTCGAAGCTCGCGTCCTCGTACGGCAGCGCGTACAGGTCGCCGACCTCGAAGGTCACGTTCAGCGCGCCGGACTCGAGCGCCGCGTCGCGGGCCGCCTCGATGACGCGCTCAGAGCGGTCGAGCCCGATGACCTCGCCCGGCAGCACGCGCGCCGCGAGGTCGATCGTGATCGTTCCCGGTCCACAGCCGACGTCGAGCAGCCGGGCCCCCGGCGCGAGCGAAGGGAGCAGGTAGGCGGCCGAGTTCTCGGCGGTACGCCACCGGTGCGAGCGCAGGACGCTCTCGTGGTGGCCGTGCGTGTAGACGTCGTCGGGTGACCCCGTGCTGATGCTGCTCACGCGTCACTGTAGACGGCGCACGCGGCGGCGTTCCAGCCCGCGAGCCGGGAACGTCCAGTCGGTGAGATCTCGGAGGGAGCCGGCGCGTCGCCCTACCCTTGACGCGTGAACCTCGTCATGCCCGCCGCCGCGTGGCGGCCGCTCGCCGAGGCGCACGCAGCCCGGGCGGACACCCTCACCTCCGCGCATCGCGCGCGCAAGGCCGCACACGAGCGTCATCCGATCGACGACTTCCTCTACGACTACTACGGGACCAAGCCGACTCTCCTGCGGCGATGGCACCCGGGCACAGGCGTCGCCCTGGGCCCCACGCCTGACGGACTCGCGGAGCACGCCGGCTGGCGGTGGTACGGGACCGACGAGGACGGCACGGTGGCCATCGACCTCCGGTCGTTCGCTGCGGACCGCGGCGACACCGTGCGGTACGTGCGCACGCTGCTCACCGCGACGGCAGACCGCCCCGCGCACACCGGCTGCTTCGGCCTGCACGAGTGGGCGATGGTCTACCGCCAGGATGACGCCCGACGTCGGCACTCGCTCCCCCTGCGACTCGGACGCGACGGCACCGACGCCGTCGTCGAGGCGCACCCGCTGCGCTGCTCCCACTTCGACGCGTTCCGCTTCTTCACGCCCGACGCGGCCCCGCGGAACCGGGTCCAGCTCACGCGCGCCGACCAGGTCGGCGACGAGCAGCCCGGGTGCCTGCACGCGAACATGGACCTGTTCAAGTGGGCGTCGAAGCTCGGTCCGCTCACGCCGGGCGACCTCCTGCTCGACTGCTTCGAGCTCGCACGGGACATCCGCACCCTGGACATGCAGGCGTCGCCGTACGACGTGTCGTCGCTCGGCGAGCCGGCCGTGGCGATCGAGACGCCCGAGGGCAGGGCCGAGTACGTCGCGCGGCAACGCGCCTTCGCCGAGCGCGCCTCGGCCGTCCGGACCCGTCTCGTCGCCGTCTGCGAGCCGCTCGTGCGCACGTCGGCGGAATAGGCCTCCCCTTCCTCGCGCTATACCCCCGCGGGTAATCTGACCGCACCCGTCGACGAGAGGCCCGCAGATGAGCTACGGCACCACCACCACGGTCGACCAGCCCTTCGGCCCGACCCTCGCGGCCGTCAAGGACGCGCTCAAGGCGCAGGGCTTCGGCATCCTGACCGAGATCGACATGGCGGCCACCCTGAAGGCCAAGCTCGACGTCGACATCGCCCCTCAGGTCATCCTCGGCGCGTGCAACCCGCCGCTCGCCCATCGCGCGCTGCAGGTCGAGGACCAGATCGGCCTGCTGCTGCCGTGCAACGTCGTCGTCCGGTCGCTGCCCGACGGTCGCACCGAGGTCGCCGCGATCGACCCGCAGGTCATGGTCACCCTGACCGGCAACGCAGCCCTCGCGGCAGTGGCCGACGAGGCAGCCGACCGGCTCGGCGCCGCGCTGCGCAGCCTCGTGCCCACGACGTGAGCGTCCCAGATCAGCTGATACCCAGGCGGGTAACCTTGGCGGGACGAGAGAAGAGGATCGGCATGGAGCTCGACCGCACCGAGATGGGCAAGGTCATCAACCGGCTCAAGCGCGCCCAGGGCCAGCTGGCCGGCGTCCAGCGCATGCTCGAGGAGGGTCGCGACTGCGAGGACATCGTCACGCAGCTCGCCGCGGTGAGCCGCGCTCTCGACCGTGCCGGGTTCGCGATCATCGCCACCGGGATGCGGCAGTGCCTCACGCAGACGGACGGCGAAGAGCAGCTCGACGTCGCGAAGCTCGAGAAGCTGTTCCTGTCCCTGGCATGAGCACCACCGGCATGGACGCGGCCGCCTGGGATGCGCGGTATGCCGCGGGCGGCCGGGTCTGGACGCCGCAGCCGAACGTGTGGGCGGTCGAGGCACTCGGCGACCTGAGGCCCGGCACCGCGCTCGACCTCGGCACGGGTGAGGGCCGGCACGCGCTGTGGCTCGCGGAGCTCGGCTGGGACGTGACGGCTGTCGACTTCTCCGCCGAGGCGCTCCGCACCGCCCGCGCGGTCCAGGCGGCCGACGCACCCGGCACGACCGCGCGCATCGACTGGGTCCACGCCGACCTGCTGACGTACGCACCCGAGCCCGGTTCGCAGGACGCGGTCCTGGTCATGTACATCCACCTGCTCGCCGCCGACCGACGCGCGCTCGTCCGGTCCGCGGCGCGCGCGCTCGCACCGGGCGGCACCCTCCTCGTCGTCGGCCACGACCTGACCAACCCGGCCGAGGGTGCAGGCGGGCCGTCCGACGCGACGGTGCTGTTCACGGCGCAGGACGTCGCCGCGGACCTGGCCGGGTCGGCGGGGGTCGAGGTGCGGCTCGCGGAGCGTCGAGCGCGAGCCGTCGAGGGAGCGCCGCGCCCCGCGCTCGACGCCGTCGTCGTGGCCGTGCGCACCGCCTGACAGCGCGCGCGCTGCCCCTCGCGGCACCCACCGCGATACACCTCAGATGTTCTTCTCCGGGTCGCCCAGCAGCTGGGCGACATGGTCGGGCACCGTGGTCGTCAGCTCCCGCGGGGGCCGCACGTAGCCGCTCGACGCAGGCGGCCGGTCGGGCAGCACGACCTTCTCGTGGGGCACGTCGGTGTACGGGATCGTCGAGAGCAGGTGCGCCATCATGTTGAGCCGTGCGTTCTTCTTGACGTCGGACTCCACGATGAACCACGGGCTCGCCGGCACGTCGGTGTGCACCAGCATCTCGTCCTTCGCGCGGGAGTAGTCCTCCCACCGGTTGATCGACTCGAGGTCCATCGGGCTGAGCTTCCACTGCCGCGCCGGGTCGTGCAGGCGTGAGCGGAAGCGCCGCAGCTGCTCGGCGTCCGAGACCGAGAACCAGTACTTGCGCAGCAGGATCCCGTCGTCGATCAGCATCTGCTCGAAGATCGGCGTCTGACGCATGAACCGCGTGTACTCCTGCGGGGTGCAGAAGCCCATGACGCGCTCGACCCCGGCCCGGTTGTACCAGGAGCGGTCGAACAGGACGATCTCGCCGGCAGCCGGCAGGTGTGCGATGTACCGCTGGTAGTACCACTCGCCGCGCTCCCGCTCGGTCGGGGTCGGCAGCGCCGCGATGCGGGCGACGCGGGGACTCAGGTACTGCGTGATGCGCTTGATCGTGCCGCCCTTGCCGGCGGCGTCCCGCCCCTCGAAGATCACGACGATCCGCGCACCCGTCGCCCTGGCCCACAGCTGGACCTTGACGAGCTCCGACTGCAGCCGGAACAGCTCGGCCTCGTAGACCTTGTCGGACAGCTGGGGACCTCGGCTCGCGCCCGCCTTCTTCTTGCCCATGACGGGACGTTAGCGCTCCTGGCCCCCCGCCGCGCCCCTGCGACGCACGAGGCTGGGAGGATGGTCCTGTGCCCGCTCCCCCACGCCCGTTGAACCTCGCCGAGCGGATCCCCGCCGACCCCTCCGACCCCGACGCGCTCTACGACGCGTTCGTGGGCTGGGCGACCGACCAGGGCCTCGCGCTGTACCCGCACCAGGCGGAGTCTCTGCTCGAGCTCGTCACCGGATCGCACGTCATCCTGTCGACGCCCACGGGGTCCGGGAAGTCGCTCGTCGCGATCGCGGCGCACTTCATCGCCCTCGCGCAGGGCCGGCGCACCTACTACACGGCGCCGCTCAAGGCGCTCGTGAGCGAGAAGTTCTTCTCGCTCGTCGCGGCCTTCGGTTCGCAGAACGTCGGCATGATGACGGGCGACTCGGCGGTCAACCCCGGCGCGCCCATCATCTGCTGCACCGCGGAGATCCTGGCGAACATCACGCTGCGTCACGGCGACGACGCGGACGTCGGCCAGGTCGTCATGGACGAGTTCCACTTCTACGCCGACCCGCAGCGGGGCTGGGCGTGGCAGGTCCCGCTGCTCGAGCTGACGCACGCGCAGTTCATCCTGATGTCCGCGACGCTCGGTGACGTCAGCTTCTTCGCCGAGGACATCGCGCGCCGCACGGGCGTCCCGGTGGCGGTCATCGCGGACGCCGAGCGGCCCGTCCCACTGACGTTCTCCTATGCGATCGAGCCGCTCCACGAGCTGCTCGAGGAGCTCGTCCGGACCCGGCGCTCCCCGGTCTACGTCGTCCACTTCACCCAGCGTGAGGCCGTCGAGCGGGCCCAGGCTCTCATGTCGATGACCCTCGCGAGCCGCGAGCAGCGCGACCTGATCGCCGACGAGCTGGGCGCGTTCCGGTTCGGCCCGGGGTTCGGCAAGACGCTGTCGCGGCTGCTGCGCCACGGGATCGGGGTCCACCACGCCGGGATGCTGCCCAAGTACCGCCGCGTCGTCGAGCGCCTGACCCAGAAGGGCCTGCTCCAGGTCGTGTGCGGCACCGACACGCTCGGCGTCGGCATCAACGTCCCGATCCGCACGGTCCTGCTCACGTCGCTCGTGAAGTACGACGGCGTGCGCATGCGGCACCTGTCGGCGCGCGAGTTCCACCAGATCGCCGGGCGCGCCGGCCGGGCCGGCTTCGACACCGTCGGCGAGGTCATCGTGCTCGCGCCCGAGCACGTCATCGAGAACCGCAAGCTGCTCGCCCGGGCGGGCGACGACCCCAAGAAGATCAAGAAGATCGTCCGCAAGAAGGCGCCTGACGGCGCGGTCAACTGGACGGACAAGACCTTCGAGCGGCTGCGTGACGCTCCCCCGGAACCGTTGACGTCGAGCTTCAGCGTGACCCACGCGATGGTCCTCAACGTGCTCGTGCGCCCGGGCGACCCCGTGGCGGCGATGACACGCCTGCTCACCGACAACCACGAGCCGGAGGGTGCGCGCGGCCTGCACGTCCGTCAGGCCGTGGCCGTCTACCGCTCGCTGCGCACGGCCGGCGTCGTGGAACGCGTGCGGCTGCCCGACGACGGGACCGGGCACGTGCGCCGCACGGTCCGTCTCACGGTCGACGTCCCCGCGAACTTCGCGCTCAACCAGCCCCTGTCGCCGTTCGCGTTCGCCGCGCTCGACCTGCTCAACCCCGAGGACCCGGCGTACGCGCACGACGTCGTCTCGGTCATCGAGGCGACGCTCGACGACCCGCGCCAGGTGCTGTCCGCGCAGGAGAACAAGGCCCGCGGCGAGGCGGTCGCCGCAATGAAGGCGGACGGTCTCGAGTACGACGAGCGGATGGCGCTGCTCGAGGGCGTGACGTACCCGCGACCGCTCGCCGAGATGCTGAACGCAGCGTTCTTCACGTATCGCCGCACCAACCCGTGGGTCGCCGACCAGGAGCTCTCGCCCAAGTCGATCGTCCGCGAGATGCACGAGAAGGCGATGACGTTCGCCGAGTACGTCCAGGTCTACTCGCTCGACCGTACCGAGGGCGTGCTGCTGCGCTACCTCGCGGACGCCTACCGGGCGCTACGGCAGACGGTTCCCGAGGAGGCTCGCACCGAGGAGCTCAGCGAGCTGATCGAGTGGCTCGGCGAGCTCGTCCGGCGCACCGACTCGAGCCTGCTCGACGAGTGGGAGCGGCTGCGCAACCCGCTCGACGAGACCGGCGCAGACGTGCCCGGCGGGATCGACGACGACACCCCGCCGCCCATCACGGCCAACCCGCGCGCGTTCCGGGCGCTGGTCCGCGGTGCGCTCTTCCGACGTGTCGAGATGGCGGCCCGCGAGCGATACGCGGCCCTCGGCGCCCTGGGCGACCTCGACCTCGAGGGCGCGCCGTGGGACACCGACCGCTGGGCGGATGCGCTCGACCCGTACTACGACGACCACGACGAGATCCTCACCGGCTCGCCCGCACGCGGACCCGGGCTCTTCCAGGTCACCGAACGGGCCGCGACGTGGGAGGTCCGCCAGCTGCTCGACGACCCGGCGGGCGACCACGACTGGCGCATCGACGCCGTCGTCGACCTCGAGGGGTCCGACGTGGCCGGCGAGGTCGTGCTGCGGATCGCCGCCGTCGGGCCGCTCTGAGCGCGGGCCGGACCCGAACGAGCCCGGCCCGACGCACCGTGGCAAGGTAAGCCAATCCTGCGTTTGCGCAGGTCAGGACAGCCAAACCTGCGATGACAGATCCCCGGGCGCGCTCTACCCTTACCGCGTGACCACTCAGACAATCCCGGACCTTGGTCCTACGCGCATGGTGATCGACGGCGCCAGCGCCACGCGCCTCAACTGGCTGCGCGCCGCCGTCCTCGGCGCCAACGATGGGATCGTCTCCATCGCCGCGCTGGTCGTGGGTGTCGCGGCCGCGTCCTCCTCGCTGTCCGCCATCGCCATCTCGGGCGTCGCCGGGCTCGTCGCCGGCGCCCTGTCGATGGCCTCGGGCGAGTACGTGTCGGTCAGCAGCCAACGCGACGCCGAGCGTGTCCTCATCCAGCGCGCGAGGGAGGGTGGTGGCTCGGGCGAGCACCACCTCACCAACGCCTGGCACGCGGCCGGGGCGTCGCTCGCAGCATTCTTCGTCGGCGGCATCATCCCCCTCGTCGCGGTGCTCGCGACCCCGGCGGCCGCTCGGGTCATCGCGACGTTCGTCGCCGTCGTCGTCGCACTCACGCTCACCGGATACCTCAGCGCGCGGCTCGGTGGCGCGCCCGTCGCCCGCGCGATGGCTCGCAACGTGGTCGGCGGCGGCCTCGCCATGGCCATCACCTACGGCGTCGGCAACCTCGTCGGCCTCGCCTTCTGACGCAGCTCTCGGCACCCGTGCGCCGTAGCCTGCTCCGGTGAGCAAGCCGCACCACACCCCCTCCGGCACCCCGGCGCTCGTCGCGCTCGCTGCGGCGGGCGTGCCCCACACCGCGCACGTCTACGAGCACGACCCCTCCACCCCGGTGGGCTACGGCCTCGAGGCGGCACATGTGCTCGGCATCCCGCCCGAGCAGGTCTACAAGACCCTCATGGCGACCGTCGACGGTGCGCTCACGGTCGCGGTCGTCCCCGTGGCGGGCATGCTCGACCTCAAGGCGCTCGCCCAGGCGGTCGGCGGCAAGAAGGCCGTGATGGCTGACAAGAGCGCCGCGGAGCGGGCCACCGGGTACGTCGTCGGAGGGATCTCCCCGCTCGGGCAGAAGACCGCGCACACGACAGTGCTGGACGAGACGGTGTGGCTGTTCGACACCGTGTTCGTCTCGGGCGGTCGGCGCGGGCTCGACGTCGAGCTCGCCCCCGAGGACCTCGTGCGCCTGACGGACGCGATCGTCGCGGACATCGCCCGCGGCTGAGCTCAACGGCCGTATGCGGCGAACGCGCGATCGGTCGGCACGATCTGCTTGCCGAGCGGCAGCAGCGAGATCGGGATGAGCTTGAGGTTCGCGATCGCGAGCGGGATGCCGATGATCGTGACGGCGAGGGCGGCCGCGGTCGTGAGGTGCGCGATCGCGATCCACACCCCGGCGACGAGGATCCAGATGATGTTGCCGAGCACCGACCAGCCGCCTGCGTCAGGCTTGTCCACGATCGTCCGGCCGAACGGCCACAGCACGTAGTTCGCGATCCGGAACGAGGCGATGCCGAACGGGATCGTCACGATCAGCACGCAGCAGAGGACGCCGGCCAGCGCGTACCCGACCGCGAGCCAGAATCCCGCGAGCACGAGCCAGATCAGGTTGAGGAGGGTCTTCACGACACCCACTGTCCACCACCGGCGGTGCGTCCGACATCGGGGATCGCCCTGACACGGGTGCCGACCGTCCCAGGGATCACCCCGGTAGGGTGTCGCCTCGTGATCTCCGACGACGCACGCGCCAAGGTCGCGAGTCGCCTCGCGCGGGTTCGCGACCGCATCGCCGCCGCGGAGATCGATGCGGGCCGCCCCGCGGGTTCGGTGCGTCTGCTGCTCGCGACCAAGACCGTGCCCGTCGAGCTGGTCCGAGCTGCGCTCGACGCGGACAACCTCGCGCGCACCGCCCTGGACGCGCGCCCTGGCACCCGTGGGCCGAGCTCTCCGGTCATCCTCGGCGAGAACCGGGTCCAGGAGCTCGTGGCCAAGGCGCCGCACCTCGCCGACCTCTCCCCCGAGCTGCACCTCATCGGTCCGCTCCAGTCGAACAAGGTCGCTGCGGCCTCGCGCTGGGCGTCGTGCATCGAGTCCGTCGACACCCTCGGCCTCGCGGTGCGGCTCGCTGACCGTGCGCTCGGATCCGGCCGTGTCCTCGAGGTCTACGTCCAGGTCAACGTCTCGGGCGAGCCGACCAAGCACGGCGTTGCTCCGCAGCAGGCGGTCGAGCTCGCGGTGCAGGTCGCGGCACTCGGGGGCCTGCGGCTGCGCGGCCTCATGACGGTCGGCGCCAACACGCCCGAGCAGTCGGCCGTCCGCGCCGGCTACGCGCTGCTGCGCGAGCTCGGCGAGCGGATCGTGCGCAGCGGCTCTGACGGCACCGCGGGCGCGACAGGACTGTCGATGGGCATGAGCCGCGACCTGGAGCTGGCGATCGCCGAGGGCGCGACGGTCGTCAGGACCGGGACCGCGGTCTTCGGCACCCGGCCGCCCTGACGCCCCTCAGCTGCGATCGGCGGGCCGCACTGCACTGCGCAGGGGAGCCCCGGCCGTGCGGTCATTGCAGGCTCCCGACCGCCGCCCACGCCAACGCACTGTCGACGAGCTCGGCCCTCAGCTGATGCGGGAGCGCTTCCAGCCGGACCCATCCGAAACGCTCGGCCGACGCGTCGAGGTCGTCGTCGAGCAGCCCGCCGACGATGCGACCCGCGTACACGATGCGGATCGCGTGCGTGTCGGTCGACGCCGAGCGACGGTTGGACGGGACGAGCGAAGCGCGCCACGAGTCGATCCCGAGCACGTCCCGGACCTCGACGACGAGCGACGTGCGTGCCAGGACCTCGCGCCGGACTGCGGTCGGCGGGTCCTCCCCGAACTGGAGCGCACCGCCGGGCAGCGTCCACGCCGGTCCGCTGGGGCTACGCCACCGCTCGAGCAGCACCCGGTCGTCATCGACACAGAGCGCGTAGGCCGCGACTCGTGTCGCGCGGTCGCGCCCCTCGACGGTCCCCTTCATCGCACTCCCTCCGGGACGCGGCCACGATGCCGCGCTCCGGCACGCTATCAGGACGAGAACGGCCCGCAGAGGGCCTCGTCCGGGTCGACGCCGGTCCGCGGGGGAGGCGCCGGCGTCGGGGCGGGGCCCGGGCCAGGAGCGGCCGGCAACCCCGCCGTCGGCTCGACGACCGGTCCGCCCACCGTCGCGTCGACCACTCCGGTGATCGGCACGTCGGCCGCGATCCGCTCCCACAACGTCGTCGCGTCGTCGGTCCACACGATGCGCCCCTTCGTGCCCGGCCCCCACGGCACCGTCACGAACGTGACCGTCGACGGATCGATGCCGCGCAGCCCCCACGCCATCCCGGGCAGCCCCGCCGCCAGCCCGTCGGACATCGTCAGGGAGCGGGTACCCGCGTCGAGGAAGTGGGCGAGGCTGACCGGGCTCGTCAGGACGTCTGCCGACAGGGCCTTGCGTACGACGGCCGCGATGAAGTCCTGCTGGCGCGCGATGCGCTGGACGTCGGAGCCGTCACTCCCGGTGACGTACCGCGCACGCACGTAGTCGAGGGCCTGCGGCCCGTCGAGGTCGTGCCAGCCCGCGGCCAGGTCCAGCTCGGTGTTGTCCTTGTAGTCCTTGAGGGCCGTCGGGACGCACACGCGGATCCCGCCGATCGCCTCGACCATGCCCTGGAAGCCGGCGAAGTCGACCAGGGCGAACTCCGTGACCGCCAGGCCCGTCATGGCGGCGATCGTGGACATCGTGCACGCCGCGGCCAGACCGACGTCCCCGGCGCTCCCCCCGATCGAGAACGCCGCGTTGAACTTGTCCGTGCGGGGCCGCGACATGCGGCCCGCGGGGTCGCGGTCGAGATGGCACGCGGGGATGTTCGCCTCCGAGTCCCGCGGGATCGACACCGCGTCGACCCGGCTTCGGTCGGCTGCGAGGTGGACGACGATCGTCGTGTCGGCCCGCATCCCGTCGACCTCGCCACCGATCGCCGCGTTACCACCCGAGCGCGTGTCCGAGCCGATCACCACGAACGTCACGGCTCGCCCCGCCGACAGGTCCGCGGCGGGCAGGTCCGTCGGCGAACCCGTCGGCGCAGCGATCAGTCCGTCGAGCGATCCGACGGTGCCGACGTTCCCGCGCAGCCGGGACACGGCGACCGCGGTCGCTGACCCACCGAACGCGAGCACCGCGACGACCACGAGCGCGACGCGGCGCCCCGGCGCTGCGCGGTCGCGCCGGGCACGCGAGTGGCGCGGGGTCCGGGACGGACGGGACCGCGCCAGATCGGGCATGGTGCCACGCTAGGAGACCGAGGGCCGGCGCGGGCCTCGTTGCTGTGGACGGACCGTGAAGATGCGGTGCGACCGGTCGCGGCCGGTCAGGGGACGCGCGCGGTCCACTCCGCGGTGCCGAACTTCGTGGCGACCAGCTCGGACGAGCGCGCCAGCTCGTCGTCGCGCAGCGCACCGTCGACCGTGGCGTACCGGGACCGAAAGTGCGCCTTGAACGCGTCGATCACCTGCTCCCGGGGCAGCCCGGTCTGCGAGCGCACGGGGTCGACGCGCTTGTTCGCGCTGGTCGTGCCCTTGTCGGACAGCTTCTCGCGACCGATCCGCAGCACCTCGAGCATCTTGTCGGCGTCGATGTCGTACGCCATGGTCACGTGATGGAGCACCGCGCCGCCCGCCAGCCGCTTCTGCGCAGCACCGGCGATCTTGCCCTCGGGTGAGGCGATGTCGTTGAGGCCCGCGTAGGCAGCCGTGACGCCGACGTCGGCCAACGCCCCGAGCACCCAGTCGTCGAGGAACGCGTACGACTGCTCGAAGGACAGGCCGTCGACCAGGGACGCCGGCACCACGAGGGAGAACGTGATGCAGTTCCCGGCCTCCATGAACATCGCGCCGCCACCCGAGATGCGCCTGACCACCGTGATGCCGTGCCGTGCGGCACCCTCGGGGTCGACCTCGTTGCGCAGCGACTGGAACGAGCCGATGACGACGGCGGGCTCGACCCACTCCCAGAACCGCAGCGTCGGACCGCGCCGACCGGCGACCAGCTCTTCGCTCAGGACCTGGTCGAGTGCCGCGTGCACCGCGGGAGGCAGCGGACCCGAGTGGATGAGCTCGAAGGTCAGGTCCTGCCACGACGTCGCGTGGCCCAGTGCCCGGCGCACGGCGATCGCGACGGCCTCCGGGGTGAAGCCCACCATCGTCACGGGCGCGGAGAGCGTGCCGTCGACGTCAGCGGCCGCGAGTGCCTGCTCGATCGCGCTCGCCAGCTGCGGCACCCGGGCGTCGGCCGCCTGCCCGACGAGCGCCGCGTCCATGACGGCCAAGGCCTCGTCCGGGTCGAGGAAGAAGTCGCCGCTCACCGCGACAGAAGCCAACCGACCGTCGACGACCTCGACCTCCGCAGCGACGAGCTTGCCACCCGGCACCTTGTATTCTCCGCGCACGTCTCCAGCCTAGGTGCCCGGTTGCGCGGCCAGCGCCGCGGCAGCCCGCGCCGCGACCGCCTGGAACATCGCGTCGATCGTGCCGCCGGAGCCGACGACGCCGGCGTCCGCCGGCGCACCGTCCTGGGGCCGGGCGCTCGCGGTCCACGTCACGATCGCGTTGCCGACGAGCATGTGCCCGTGCAGCTGCGGCTCGACCACGCCCCCAGCGCTCAGCTCGGTGCGCTGGACGAGCGACGGGTACCCACCCTGCGCCTCGGTCGCGGGCGACGCCGTGGTCGTCGAGGTCACGACGCCCCCGTCCAGCTGGCTGTACACGCCGCACGCATCGACGGTCGTGACAAGGAGCCGGAAGGCGGCCTCGGCGGTCGGTACGTCCGGAAGCACCGTGACCCGCTGGGCGAGCTCGACGCGCGTCCCTGACCACGACCGCACGTCGAACGCCGCGGGCGCCTCGGCCACGACGGTGCTCGCGACCGTGCACGTCGCGGGCTCGATCGTCGACCCGGCCGGCAACCCCCAGGCAAGCTGACCCGAGGTGATCGCCGGTGCCATCCCGGCCGCAGCGGCAGGGATGGCACCGAGGATCTCCTCCGGGGAGACGAAGAGCAGGGCGAGAGTCGTCGCGTCGAACACCGGCGGTTCCGGGCGCGCGGTCGCGGCGGGACCCGGGCCCGGCGTCGTGCGTGCGGTCGAGGTCGCGTCCGGGCCGGCCGTCGGGGCGACCGAGGTCTGCCCGTCGCTCGCGCCGGGCGGCCGCTCGGCTGCCCAGGGCTGGGTGCTGGCGACGGCACCGGCGAGGACCACGACGGCAGCAACGATCCACCACGGCCACGTGGGGCGTCGTCGCACCCGGCCGCCCGTGGACGTGGCCTCGTCGTGCGACACCCTGACCTCCCCGCTGCTCCGACGTCAGCGCGGCGCTATGCCGAGATGGTGCAGGCCCCAGATCGTCGAGTCGGTGAGCGCCTCCCACGACGCCTCGAGCAGGTTCGGGCCGACCCCGACGGTGCTCCAGGAGCTCTTGCCATCACTCGTCTCGATGAGCACGCGCGTCACGGCGTCGGTGCCGTGCATCGCGTCGAGGATGCGCACCTTGAAGTCGATGAGCTCGAACTTCTCGACCTCGGGGTACACGTGCACCAGCGCCTGGCGCAGGGCGTGGTCGAGCGCGTTGACCGGGCCGTTGCCCTCACCGGTCGTGACGAACCGTTGGCCGCCCGCGTGCAGCTTGACGGTGGCCTCGGCGCTCGCCGGGACATCCCGCCCGCCCTGGCGCTCGACGATCGAGCGCCAGCTCTCGACCTGGAAGTAGTCGGGTCGCCCGCCGTTGAGCTCCTCGACGAGCAAGAGCTCGAACGACGCGTCAGCGGCGTCGTACGTGTACCCGTTGGCCTCCGCGTCCTTGACGCGGTTCGTGACGCGCGTCAGGAGCTCGCCCTGGCCGGCCAGGTCGAAGCCCAGCTCACGACCCTTGAGCTCGATCGTGGCGCGTCCGGCCATGTCGGAGATGAGCATGCGCATGTCGTTGCCGACCGCGAGCGGGTCGACGTGCTGGTACAGGTCCGGGTCGACCTTGATCGCGCTCGCGTGCAGGCCGGCCTTGTGGGCGAACGCGCTGGCCCCGACGTACGGCTGCCGCGCGAAGGGCGCGATGTTGGTGATCTCGCTGATCGCGTGGGCGATGCGCGTCATCTCGCGCAGGCCGCCCTGGCCGTCCGAGCCCTTGGCGAGCAGCTGGCGGCCGCCCTTGAGCTCGAGGTTGGCGACCACCGCGAGCAGGTCGGCGTTGCCGGTGCGCTCGCCGTAGCCGTTGACCGTGCCCTGGACGTGCGTGCAGCCGGCGGCGACCGCCGCGAGCGAGTTCGCGATCGCGCAGCCCGAGTCGTTGTGCGCGTGGATCCCGAGGATCGCGTGCGCGCCGACCGCGGCGCGGATCTCGGAGACGACCTGGGTGACGCCGTCGGGCAGCATCCCGCCGTTGGTGTCGCAGAGCGCGACCACCTCGGCACCCGCGTCGAACGCCGCGAGCACCGCGGACCGCGAGTACTCCGGGTTGTCGCGGTACCCGTCGAAGAAGTGCTCGGCATCGACGACGACGCGGCGCCCCTCACGCACCAGCAGCTCGACGGTGTCGGTGATCATCGCGAGGTTCTCTTCGCCCGTCGTGCGCAGCGCGCGCTCGACGTGACGCAGGTCGCTCTTCGCCACGAGCGTCACGACCGGCGCCTGCGCATCCAGCAGCGCCCGGACCTGAGGGTCCTGCCACGCGACGGCGCCCGCCTTGCGGGTCGCACCGAACGCCGCGAGCACCGCGTTCTTGAGGTTGAGCTCCGTGGCCGCCCGGGCGAAGAACTCGGTGTCCTTCGGGATCGCCCCCGGCCAGCCGCCCTCGATGAACCCGACACCGACCTCGTCGAGCAGCGGCGCGATCGCGAGCTTGTCCCCGACGGACAGGTTCATGCCCTCCTGCTGGGCGCCGTCGCGCAGCGTGGTGTCGTACACGTGGAACGGACGTGCGGTCTGGCTGGTCACGTGGGCGCTCATTTCAGGGGCGGTGCTGGGGCCGTTCGCCGTCCTGGTTCCGCGGTGACCTCCGGGCCGGCGAGGGGTGGTGCCGGCGGCAGGTCGGTGCGGGGACGACGTCGTTGGCGGACGGGGGTGGTGCCCGACAACAAAAAGACCCCCCGAGGGTACGGGAGGTCTGCGCGTCTGCGATGTGCAGGCGCGCTACTCGATAATGAGGTGGAGCGAGTGAAGGTGTGTCACAGGCCACATCATGCCACACGGCCCGCGGGGGCCCGCACGCCGGTCCACGGGCCGCGCGACATGGGTGGTGGGAAGGTGCTCGAGCCGTCAGACGAGGCGGTGGAGCCACCCGTGCCTGTCGGTCGCCCGGCCGTACTGGATGTCGGTCAGCTCGGCGCGCACCCGCATCGTGACGTCGCCCGCGGCGCCGTCCGCGACGGTGGCGTCGAAGCCCTCGCCTGCGAGGCGTCCGATCGGCGTGATGACCGCGGCGGTCCCGCACGCGAACACCTCGGCGACCGAGCCGTCGGTCAGGCCCGCTCGCAGCTCGGCGAGCGTGATCCGCCGCTCGGACACCTCGTGGCCCGCGTCGGTGAGCAGGCGGATGACCGACGAGCGCGTCACGCCCTCGAGGATCGACCCGGTCAGCTCGGGCGTCGAGATGGTGCCGTCGGCGTGCACGATGAACACGTTCATCCCGCCGAGCTCCTCGAGGACCGAGTTCGTGGCGGCGTCGAGGAAGCACACCTGCTCGCAGCCGTGCCCGTAGGCCTCCTGCTGGGGCAGCAGGCTCGCCGCGTAGTTGCCGCCGCACTTGGCCGCACCCGTGCCGCCCGCGCCCACGCGGTGGTAGTCCTGCGCGACCCAGATCGACACCGGCTGCACGCCGTGCGTGAAGTAGGGGCCGACCGGCGACGCGATGACGAGGAACTCCGCCTCGAGCGAGGGCCGCACACCGAGGAACCGCTCGGACCCGTACATGAACGGGCGCAGGTACAGGCTCGTCTCCTCGCCCGACGGCACCCAGTCCACGTCGGTCGTCACGAGCGCCGTGATGGCCCCCAGGAAGTCCGCCTCGGTGAGCTCGGGCAGTGCGAGCCGGTGCGCGGAGCGCGCGAACCGTGCGGCGTTGGCCGACGGACGGAACGTCCAGACGGAGCCGTCGGCGTGGCGATACGCCTTGAGCCCCTCGAAGATCTCCTGCGCGTAGTGCAGCACGGCGGTCGCCGGGTCGAGCAGCAGCGGGCCGTACTTCTCGACGCGGCGGTCGTGCCAGCCGTCGGCCAGGGACCAGCTCGCGCGTGCCATGTGGTCGGTGAAGACCGTGCCGAACGTGGGTGCTGCCATGGCCTGGGCGCGTTCGGCCGCCGGGACCGGGGTGTCGCTGCGACGGATCTCGAACGTCGAGGTCGCGGGTGTGGATGTCGTGCTCATGAGCGGAGGCCTTTCACCAGGTGCGGATGCTGACGTTACCGGTGAGGACGGCCGAGGAGTGAGGAGTCAGCCGGCGACGCGCGCCGCCAGGTCGGAGCCCACCTCGGCCGTCGACCGTACTCGGCCCGCTGCGGCGCCGCGGTCGGCGAGGTCGGCGGCGACCGCCGCCTCGACCCTGGCGCCGGCCTCGGGCAGGCCCAGGTGGTCGAGCAGCATGGCGACCGAGAGCACGGTGGCCGTCGGGTCGGCCTTGCCCTGCCCGGCGATGTCCGGGGCCGAGCCGTGCACGGGCTCGAACATGCTCGGAGCCGTGCGGTCCGGGTTGATGTTGGCCGAGGCGGCGAGGCCGATGCCGCCGGTGATCGCGGCGGCCAGGTCGGTGATGATGTCGCCGAACAGGTTGTCCGTGACGATCACGTCGAAGCGCGACGGGTTCGTCACCATGAAGATCGTCGCGGCGTCCACGTGCAGGTAGTCGACGGTCACGTCGGGGAACTCGGCGTTCACCGCGTCGACGGTGCGCCGCCAGAGGTGACCGGCGTACACGAGCACGTTGTGCTTGTGTACGAGCGTGAGCTTCTTGCGGGGACGGGCCGCCGCGCGAGCGAACGCGTCCCGCACGACCCGCTCGACGCCGAACGCCGTGTTGACGCTGACCTCGTTGGCGACCTCGTGCGGGGTGCCGGCGCGGATCGCGCCGCCGTTGCCGACGTACGGCCCCTCGGTGCCCTCGCGGACGACGACGAAGTCGATCTCGCCGGGCTGGGCGAGCGGGGACGTCACGCCCGGGTACAGGCGGCTCGGGCGCAGGTTCACGTACTGGTCGAGGGCGAACCGCAGCCTCAGGAGCAGCCCCCGCTCGAGCACGCCGGACGGCACGCCCGGGTCGCCGATCGCGCCGAGCAGGATCGCGTCGTGGGTACGGATCGCGTCGAGGTCCGTGTCGGTGAGGGTCTCCCCCGTCGCGTGCCACCGCCGCGCCCCGAGGTCGAACTCGGTCGGCAGGACACGCACCCCCGTGCCGACGAGCGCCGCGTCGAGCACCCGCAGACCCTGCTCGACGACCTCGGTGCCGATGCCGTCACCCGCCACGACGGCGAGGCGGATGTCACGGGCTGCGCTGTTCTCGACCATGTCGAAAGGCTACCGCTCGTCCCAAGGGTCGGGACGGATATCTCAGCGGGTGGACGCATCCGGATAGCGCAGCTCGAACTCCTCGAGCACGACCGGCAGGTCCTCGCTGAACGGCTGACCGCCCTCGTCCGTCGCACGCCGCCGGAAGTACTGCTCGTGGCTGCTCCGCCACGCCGCGAGGGAGCCGTCACCCTCGCCCTCGGCCGCCGCGAACTCCTCGTCGACCTCACCGAACGGCACGACCCGCACGGAGGTCGTCCGGATGAACGCCCGCGGATGCCCCCCGCCGTCGAGCAGGATCGCCGCACTGCCGACCTCCGGCAGCTCCTCGCCGCCCGCCTCGAACTCCCAGAGTGCCGTCGATGTGGCGGTCTTGGCCCCGCTCAGCACGTGCGCGAGCAGCTCGTCGGCCAGCTGGGGCGAGTCGCCGAACGACCAGGCCGGCGGCGGCACGGCGCCCGACGGGGTCTCCCCCATCACGACATCGAAGCTGCCCAGCCCCTCATGGCCCTGGGCTGCGGCCCAGAACCTCGAGAGCTCGCCGTCATCCACCGTCTCGCTCATCCCAGAGTCCTCTCGTCGACCGCCGCGGCCCATCCTGCCCGACGATCGCCCCCTGCGCCGTCGGGACGCCGCAGGGGGCGCCCCGACGAACGGGACGCCCCCTGCGGAGGTCGTGCTCAGAGCCGCGGATCAGCGCCCCGCGGAACCCTCGACGTAGTCCGTGTCCGCCGGCTTGACCCAGGCGAACAGCTTGCGCAGCTCGCGGCCGACCGGCTCGATGGGGTGGCTCTGGCCCTTGGCGCGCAGCGCCTTGAACTCGGGTGCTCCGGCGTCCTGGTCGTCGATGAATCGCTTCGCGAACGCACCGTTCTGGATGTCCGCGAGGACGGCCTTCATGTTCTCCTTCACGTCGGGCGTGATGACGCGCGGCCCGGACACGTAGTCGCCGTACTCGGCCGTGTCGGACACGCTCCAGCGCTGCTTCGTGATCCCGCCCTCGTGGATGAGGTCGACGATGAGCTTGAGCTCGTGGAGCACCTCGAAGTACGCGACCTCGGGCTGGTAGCCGGCCTCAGTGAGGGTCTCGAACCCGTACTGGATGAGCTGCGAGACGCCACCGCACAGGACGGCCTGCTCACCGAAGAGGTCGGTCTCGGTCTCCTCGGTGAAGGACGTCTTGATCCCGGCGGCGCGCAGGCCGCCGATCGCCTTGGCGTACGACAGCGCGAGCTCCCACGCGCCGCCCGACGCGTCCTGCTCGACCGCGACGATGACGGGCACGCCGCGCCCGTCAACGAACTCGCGCCGCACGAGGTGCCCAGGGCCCTTGGGCGCGATCATCACGACGTCGAGACCCGGCTCGGGCTTGATGTAGCCGTAGCGGATGTTGAAGCCGTGGCCGAAGACGAGAGCCGACCCGGGGTTCAGGTTGGGCGCGATCTCGTCGCGGTACAGGTGACGCTGGACCTGGTCCGGCGCGAGGATGACGACGACGTCGGCCCACTTGACCGCGTCGACGACGGGCAGGACCTGCAGGCCCGCGTCCTCCGCCTTGGAGCGCGACGGCGACCCCTCGCGCAGGCCGACACGGACGTCGACACCGGAGTCGTGCAGGTTGAGGGCGTGCGCGTGCCCCTGGCTGCCGTAGCCGATGACGGCGACCTTGCGGCCGGCGATGATGGACAGGTCGGCGTCGTCCTCGTAGAACAGCTCAGCCACGGTGGATCTCCTTGAGGTGTAGCGGTGGTGGGTGTGACGTGCAGGGGCGGGTCTTCAGGCGGTGCGGGCGACCCGTTCGAGCGTGCGATCGGTGATCGACCGCGCGCCACGGCCGATCGCGACGGTGCCGGACTGCACGATCTCACGGACGCCGAACGGCTCGAGCGCGGCGAGCAGCGCAGCGAGCTTCGCGGGGCTTCCCGTGGCCTCGACCGTGACCGCGTCGGGGACCACGTCGACGACGTGCGCCCGGAAGAGCGTCACGACCTCGAGGACGTGCGTGCGCTGGGTGGTGTCGGCACGGACCTTGACCAGCATGAGCTCGCGCTGGACCGAGGCCGCGTCCTCGAGCTCGACGATCTTCAGGACGTTGATCAGCTTGTTGAGCTGCTTCGTGACCTGCTCGAGGGGCAGCGCGTCGACGTCGACGACGACCGTGATGCGCGAGACGTCGTCGTGCTCGGTCGGACCGACCGCGAGCGAGTGGATGTTGAACGCGCGCCGAGCGAACAGCCCCGCGACGCGCGTCAGCACACCGGGCTTGTTCTCGACGAGGACGGACAGGGTGTGGCGGGTCATGACGGGTCCTCTCAGTCCTCGCGGTCCCACGCCGGGCTGATGCCCCGCGCGTACTGGATCTTGTCGTTGCTCACGCCCGCGGCGACCATCGGCCAGACCATCGCGTCGCGCGAGACGGTGAAGTCGATGACGACCGGCTGGTCGTTGATCTCGAGGGCGCGCTTGATGGTCGCGTCCACGTCTGCCTTCGTCTCGCAGCGCAGACCCACGCACCCGTAGGCGTCCGCGAGCTTGACGAAGTCCGGGATCCGCACCGTGCCGTGGCCGGTGTGGAGGTCCGTGTTGGAGTACCGCTCGGAGTAGAAGAGCGTCTGCCACTGGCGGACCATGCCGAGCGACGAGTTGTTGATGACCGCGACCTTGATCGGGATGTCGTTGATCGTGCAGGTCGCGAGCTCCTGGTTGGTCATCTGGAAGCAGCCGTCGCCGTCGATCGCCCAGACGGTCCGGTCGGGCTGGCCGACCTTCGCGCCCATCGCCGCGGGCACCGCGTAGCCCATGGTCCCGAGACCGCCGGAGTTGAGCCACGAGTTCGGCCGCTCGAACCGGATGAACTGCGACGCCCACATCTGGTGCTGCCCGACGCCGGCGACGAAGATCGACTCCGGCCCGGAGAGCTCGCTGATGCGCTGGATCACGTGCTGCGGCGCGAGATGGCCGTCCTCGGGCTCGTCGTAGCCGAGCGGGAACGTCTCGCGCCAGTCGTCGATCTGCTTCCACCAGGCGCCGAGGTCCGGCTTGCCGTGCTGCACGTGCTCGCGCGCCAGCTCGGGCAGGAGGTCCGCGAGGACCTCGCGCAGGTCGCCGACGATCGGGACGTCGACGGCACGGTTCTTCCCGATCTCGGCAGGGTCGATGTCGGCGTGCACGATCGTCGCGAGCGGCGCGAAGCTCGAGAGCTTGCCCGTCACGCGGTCGTCGAAGCGCGCGCCGAGCGACACGACGAGGTCGGCCTTCTGCAGCGCCGCGACGGCCGGGACCGTGCCGTGCATGCCGGGCATCCCGAGGTTCTGGGGATGGGAGTCGGGCAGCGCGCCCCGGGCCATGAGCGTCGTGACGACGGCCGCGCCCGACGCGTCGACGAGCTCGCGCAGCTCGGCCGAGGCACCCGACCGGATCACGCCGCCACCGACGTACAGCACCGGGCGGCGTGCCGTCGCGAGCAGCCGGGCGGCCTCCCGGATCTGCTTGGCGTGCGGCTTCGTCACCGGGTGGTAGCCGGGAAGGTCGAGCGTCTGCGGCCAGCTGAAGGTCGTGTCGGCCTGCATCGCCGACTTCGCGATGTCCACGAGCACGGGGCCGGGCCGGCCGCTCGCAGCGATGTGGAACGCCTCGGCGATCACGCGGGGGATGTCGTCGGCGTTCGTGACGAGGAAGTTGTGCTTGGTCACCGGCAGGGTGATGCCGACGATGTCGGCCTCCTGGAAGGCGTCCGTGCCGATCATCGACGCGCCGACCTGACCCGTGATCGCGACCACCGGGATCGAGTCCATGTTGGCGTCGGCGATGGGCGTGACCAAGTTCGTCGCGCCCGGCCCGGACGTCGCCATGCAGACGCCGACACGACCGGTGGCGTGCGCGTATCCGGACGCGGCGTGGCCGCCGCCCTGCTCGTGCCGCACGAGGATGTGCCGCAGGCGGGTGGAGTCCATCAGCGGGTCATAGATGGGCAGGATCGCTCCGCCGGGGATCCCGAAGACGACCTCGACACCGGCCTCCTCGAGCGAGCGGACCACCGACTGCGCGCCGGTGACTCGCTCGGGGCCGATCGCCGTGACGTGCGCCGACGTGACCGAGGAGGTCGGCTCGGCGGGACGCGCCTCGACGGCCACGCGGGGGGACGCCTGCGCCGCGGCCGGCGTGCGTGGAGGCGCCGGGTGGGGGACCTGGACCATGTTTCTCCCTGGCTTCGCTACTGGTGGAGCTCGGGTGCTGCTGCCTGCCTGGCTGGGTGCCTGCATGAAAAAACCCCTCGGCCCTGGCACGGGCTGGTCGAGGGGTGAGCGCGCTGACGAGGCCTGACGCGATGCCTCAGTCGGCGCGCCCGGTAACTACTACGAGGAAGATCGTCTGCACGCGTGGGACTCTACGCCGCCCGTCACCGCGATGTCACCTTCCACCTCTCTCGTCTCACATCGTGGTTCACGTGACCGCAGTTCGGACACGTCGATACACCCGGGTCTCCCACGGCCGCAGGACGATCTCGCCGTCCGGCACGTCGACGTAGTTGCCGAGCACCAGGTCGCCGCGCACGTCCGGTCCCCAGCCCTCGAGCGACACCGTCTGCTCGTCGGAGCTGAAGCTGCCGAGCACCAGGAGCTCGACCCCGTCCAGCGCGCGGGTGAACGAGTAGACCGACTCGTCCTCCGCCAGGAGCATCGTGAAGTCGCCCAGCGCCACGACAGGGTCGTCGTGCCGGAGCGCGACGAGTCGCCGGTAGTGGTGGAACACGGACCGCGGGTCGGCCCGCTCGGCCTCGGCGTTGACGCTCTCGTGGTTCACGTTCACCTGGAGCCACGGTGCGCCCGTCGTGAACCCCGCGTGCGGCGAGCCGTCCCACTGGACCGGGGTCCGCGCGTTGTCACGGCTCATGGCTGCCAGCCCGGCCAGGAGCTCGTCGTCAGTCAGGCGCCCCGCCGCACGGGCCTGCTCGACGTAGCGCAGCGACTCGATGTCCCGGTACTGGTCCAGCCGCGTGAAGTGCGCGTTCGTCATCCCGAGCTCTTCGCCCTGGTAGACGTATGGTGTGCCGCGGTGCAGGTGGAGCACGGTGGCGAGCATCGTGGCCGACTCGCGGCGGTACGTCGTGTCGTCGCCGAAGCGCGACACGATCCGCGGCTGGTCGTGGTTGTCCCAGTAGAGCGAGTTCCAGCCGACGTCCGCGAGCCCCGCCTGCCAGCGTCCGAACGACGCCTTGAGGTCGGTCAGCCGGAGCGGTCGGACGTCGAACTTGTCGCCAGGGCGGTGATCGAGCCCGACGTGCTCGAACTGGAACACCATGTCGACCTCCGCCCGCGCAGGGTCGGTGAACAGGCGCGCGTCGTCGATCGTCACGCCGGGCATCTCCCCCACCGTCAGCAGGCGGCCCGGGCGTCCGGCGAACACCTCTCGGTGCATCTCGGCGAGGAACTCATGGATGCGCGGCCCGCACGTGTATGCGGCTCTGCCGTCGCCCCACGGACCGGACGTCACGGGGCCGTCGGGCAACGACGTGTCCTTGGAGACCAGGTTGATGACGTCCATGCGGAACCCGTCGACCCCGCGGTCGAGCCACCAGCGCATCATCGCGTGCACCGCGTGACGCACGTCGGGGTTCTCCCAGTTGAGGTCCGGCTGCTTGCGACTGAACAGGTGCAGGTAGTACTCGCCGCTCGACGGGTCGAGCTCCCAGACCGAGCCCGAGAAGAACGACTCCCAGTTCGTCGGCTCGGCACCCGGCTCCCCTGCCGTCATGCCCGCGCGCGCCGGCCGCCACCAGTACCAGTCCCGCTTCGGGTTGTCCGTCGACGACCGCGACTCGACGAACCACGGGTGCTCGTCCGACGTGTGGTTGACGACGAGGTCCATCACGAGGCGCATGCCGCGCTCGTGCAGAGCCGCGATGAGGGCGTCGAGGTCCGCGAGCGTCCCGAACACCGGGTCGATGTCCCGGTAGTCGCTGATGTCGTAGCCGTTGTCGTCCTGCGGGGACCGGTACACCGGCGACAGCCACAGGACGTCGACGCCGAGCTCGGAGAGGTGGTCGAGCCGGTCGAGGATGCCGCGCAGGTCCCCGATACCGTCGCCGTCCGAGTCCTGGAACGAGCGCGGGTACACCTGGTAGACGACGGCGCGAGTCCACCACGGCGCGTCGTCGGGCGTGAACGTCACTGGATCGCCTCGCTGGAGCCGGTGCGCTGGTCGAGCGCGGGGAGACCGTCGATGCTCGCGGCGTTGCGCGTGGCGCGGTAGGCCGCGAGCTCCGCGTCGGTCTTGCGGTCCGACCACTGCGTCAGGAGGTCGCGGTCGCCGACGTGCTCGAGCAGCGGGACCTGGAACCCGCACGAGTCGGAGACCCTGCGGACGTCGACCACGATGACCGCCCGGGCACCGCGATCGGCCGGGAACCGCGCGGCGAGCGCAGCGAACTCGGCATCCGCGGGGAGCACGACCCGCCCTACCCCGTGCAGGCGCACGATGGTCGCCGGGCCGGTGAATGCGCACAGCATGATCACGATGCGGCCGTTCTCCCGTAGGTGCGCGATGGTCTCGCTGCCCGACCCCGTGACGTCGAGGTAGGCGACCGAGTGCGGGTCCAGCACCACCAGCGTTCCCGCACCGCCCTTCGGGGAGACGTTCACGTGACCGTCCGACGCGAGCGGCGAGGTCCCGACGAAGAAGACCGGCTGGGCCTCGATGAACGCGGACAGGCGTGCGCCGATCTCCGGGTGGATCTTGCCCATCGTTCTCCTCCGCCGAGCTGCGATCCGCCGGGCGGATCCGGGGCTGCTCATCCGTGCCGCAGCAGTGCCTCAGATCAGCACGGCACCCTTGGACGCGGACTGGACGAGCTTGACGTACTTGGCGAGCACGCCGCGGGTGTAGACGGGCGGCAACGGCTCCCAGCCGATCTTGCGGGACTCGATCTCGGCGTCGTCGACGAGCAGGTCGAGCCGGGCGTTCGCGACGTCGAGCCGGATGCGGTCGCCGTCGTTGATGAAAGCGATCGGGCCCGCGTCGACGGCCTCGGGGGCGATGTGACCGACGCACAGACCGGTCGTACCGCCGGAGAATCGGCCGTCGGTCAGCAGGAGCACGTCCTTGCCGAGCCCCGCACCCTTGATCGCGCCGGTGATGGCCAGCATCTCGCGCATCCCCGGTCCGCCCTTCGGGCCCTCGTAACGGATGACGACGACGTCGCCGGCCACGATCGTGCCGTCCTCGAGCGCGTCCATCGCGGCGCGCTCACGCGTGAACACCCGCGCCGTGCCCTCGAACACCTCCGAGTCGAAGCCGGCCGACTTCACGACCGCGCCGTCGGGCGCGAGCGAGCCGTGCAGGATCGTGATGCCGCCCGTGCGGTGGATCGGGTTGTCGAGCGCCCGCAGGATCTTGCCGTCCGGGTCGGGCGGTGCGATGTCCGCGAGGTTCTCCGCGACCGTCCTGCCCGTGACGGTCAGGCAGTCGCCGTTGAGGAGCCCGGCGTCCAGCAGCGCCTTCATGACCACCGGCACCCCGCCGACCCGGTCGACGTCGGCCATGACGTAGCGGCCGAACGGCTTGAGGTCGCCCAGGTGCGGCACCTTGGCGGACACGCGCGTGAAGTCGTCGAGCGTCAGGTCGACCTCGGCCTCGTGCGCGATCGCCAGCAGGTGCAGCACGGCGTTCGTGGAGCCGCCGAAGGCCATCACCACGGCGATGGCGTTCTCGAACGCGGGCTTGGTCATGATCTGCCGCGCGGTGATGCCCTGGCGCAGCAGCTCGACCACAGCCTCGCCCGAACGGTGCGCGAACGCATCCCTGCGGCGGTCGGCCGACGGCGGCGCGGCGGACCCGGGCAGCGACATGCCGATGGCCTCGGCGACCGACGCCATGGTGTTGGCGGTGTACATGCCGCCGCACGCGCCCTCGCCGGGGCAGATCGCCCGCTCGAGGCGGTCGAGGTCGCCGCGGCTCATGAGCCCCTTGGCGCACGCACCCACGGCCTCGAAGGCGTCGATGAGCGTGACGTCCTTCTCGGTGCCGTCCTCGTACGTGACCCAGCCCGGCATGATCGTGCCCGCGTACAGGAACACGCTCGCGAGGTCGAGCCGCGCGGCCGCCATGAGCATGCCCGGCAGGGACTTGTCGCAGCCCGCGAGCAGCACCGAACCGTCGAGACGCTCGGCCTGCATGACCGTCTCGACGCTGTCCGCGATGATGTCGCGGCTCACGAGCGAGAAGTGCATGCCCTCGTGGCCCATGGAGATGCCGTCGGAGACCGAGATGGTCCCGAACTCGAGGGGGTAGCCGCCCGCCGCGTGGACGCCCTCCTTGGCCGCCTGGGCGAGCCTCTGGAGCGACAGGTTGCAGGGGGTGATCTCGTTCCACGAGCTCGCCACGCCGATCTGCGGCTTGGCGAAGTCCTCGTCCCCGAGGCCGACGGCCCGGAGCATCCCGCGCGACGCGGTGGCCTCGATGCCGTCGGTCACCGTGCGAGAGCGGGGCTTGATGTCGATGCCGGGCGCTGCGGCGCTCCCGGCGACAGATCCGAAGGCGGAGTCGGAGGTCACGGTCATGCTGGCGAGTCTAGGTCGGCGCTGAGCTCCTCCGCCTGGCGGGGCGGGAACCGCTGACCCGGGCGCTGCGGTCAGTCGCGCGCCTGCCACGTGCAGACACACACCTCGTTGCCTTCGGGGTCCGCAACGATCCAGAACGCGGGCGCCCGGCGGTCGCTGACCAGGTGACCTCCTGCGGCGATGGCCGCTGCCACACGCTGCTCGGCGACGTCGTGCGGGACCGTCAGGTCGAAGTGGATGCGGTTGCGCTGCGGCCGCGGGAGATCCATCTGCTGGAACCACACGGACGGCCCGAGGCCCGCGGGGTCGACGAGCGCCGGTGCGTGGTCGTCGGGGTCCGGCATCTCTTCGGGCACGTACCCGAGGACCGTCTGCCAGAACGGGTAGACGCCCGGGATGTCGAGCGCATCGATCGCGATCTCGAGAGTTGCGAGGACTGGTACGTCCGACGCGATCCCGAGCTCGTCCGCGATCGCCGTGATGGCTGCGGCGAGCGCGACGTCCTTGCTCGTGAGTCCGCCGGCGTCGTGGGTGCTCATCGACACGCGGACGGACGGGTAGCTCAGGTGGACGTCCGGATGGTGCCCGGCGGCCTCGGCAGCAGCGCCGATCCGCGTCGTCAGCTCGAGCCCGCGCGCGAACGAGCCTGTGCGGAACGACGCGTGCAGCCGGTTCAGCAGGACGCGCCAGTGCCTGGCGTCGACCTGGTCGGTGGCTTGCGAAGCAGTCAGCGTGGTCGTCATGACCCTCAGCGTGGCACCCACCGCCGACATCCGCGCGACGCCGTCGGAACACGGTTGCAGTTGACGCAGCGTCAACTTGTAGCGTCTGATCACGACGGCGGACCGCCCGCCGTCGGAGGTGGAGGTGGGTACGGTGCACGACGAGTCCTGGACCATCGGGGACGTCGCGCGGCTCTCCGGCGTCACGTCACGCACGCTGCGGCACTACGACAGCATCGGGCTCCTGACTCCCGTCGGGACCGCCCCCGGTGGTCGCCGGCTCTACGGCCGCGACGAGCTCGTGCGGCTCCAGCAGATCCTCGTCCTGCGCGAGCTGGGCGTCGACCTGCCGTCGATCGGACGCGTCGTGCGGTCCGGCGACGACCGGAGCACGCAGCTCCAGGTGCTGCGGCAGCACCACGACCAGCTGCTCGCGGAGCGTGACCGGTACGACCGGCTCGCAGCGACCGTCGCCACCACCATGCAGTCGCTCGACGGAGGAGGAACCATGGCAGCGAAGGACCTGTACGCAGGCTTCGACAACAGCGAGTACGAGGTGGAGGCGCGCGAGCGCTGGGGCACCGAGGCGGTCGACCGCAGCGCATCGGCGTGGGCGCGGCTCGGCGAGAAGGGTCGGGCCGAGCACCATGCGGAGGCCGCGGCGATCGGCGAGGGGCTCGCGGCCTGCCTGACCGCGGGGCTCGCGATCGACACCCCTCGCGTCCAGGCGCTCGTCGCACAGCACCACGCGCAGATCGCGCTGTTCTGGACCCCGAACCGCGAGTCGTACACAGGCCTGGGCCAGATGTACGTCGACGACCCTCGCTTCACCGCGACGTACGACGCGTTCACACCCGGGCTCGCCCCGTACCTGCGCGACGCGATGGCCGTCTTCGCCGCGGCCAACCTCGCCTGACCCGCACAGCGACCGCCCGGACCGACTCGCGGGACCAACGGCCCACGCAGCGTCGACCTTCGGGCGGAACGCTGGGGGGTACCTGGTTGCGCCGATCCGCAACCTGGTACCCCCACCGGGGCGTTCTTCGACCGCTCGACACGGTTGGGGGGCGCCCCGGCCCCATGTCCGGTGGCCGTCGGCGGACAGTGGCCGCCCATCGGCGTCCTGAGGTGTCCGGCTGAGCCGGGCCGCACCCAGCCCGTGCCTACCCCAGCTGGGCTGCGCGGAACTCGTCCTCGAGCAGGCCCATCGCGATCACGTCGCACCACCGTTCGCCGTCGCGGGCGGCGTCACGCAACCGTCCCTCGACCTGGAACCCGATGTTCTCGTAGATCGCGCGTGCCCGCGTGTTGATGCTCAGCACATCGAGGCCGACCCGGTGCAGCCCGAAGCCGTCGAACGCCAGACCGAGCACCAGCTGGATCGCCTCGGTGCCGTACCCGCGACCGCGGTACGCCGGCCGCATGACCAGGCGCATGCTCGCGCTGCTCACGACGTCGTCGATGTCGTTCAGCACGATCTCACCGAGGTACTCGTCCGAGCCGTTCGCCGTCACGGCCAGGTCGACGCGGCCGTCGCGCGCCGAGACGCCCGCGCACCACGCGTCGATCTCCGCTCGGGTGAAGACGGCCGTCGTCCCTGTGAGGCGGTTGCTCTGCGGGTCCTGGACCATCTCCCACATCGCGTCGGCGTCGCTCGCCCGCACCGGCCGCAGACGGATCATCTCGCCCTCGAGCGTCGGCTTCTCCATCGATCAGCCCTTCTGGTCAGTGCCACCTGGGCGTGAGCCTAGGGACCGCCTATGACCATCATGTAACGGATCGCACCTCGCGCACGGCGCCGTGACCGTGCGCCGACACCTCACACCGTGGTGACACGCTCCAGCACGAGCTCCCGGACGCGCCCTGCGTCGGCCTGCCCACGGGTGGTCTTCATGACGGCACCGATGATCGAACCGACCGGTCCGAGGTTGCCCGACCGGATCTTCTCGGCGATGTCGGGCTGCGCAGCGAGCGCAGCGTCGATCGCCGCGAGCAGCGGGGCGTCGTCGGACACGACCTCGAGCCCTCGCGTGACGAGGACCTGCTCGGGACCGCCCTCGCCCGCGAGCACCCCCTCGAGGACCTGGCGGGCGAGCTTGTCGTTGATGCGACCGGCGTCGACGAGCGCCTGCAGCTCGCCGACCTGGGTCGGGGTGATCGGCAGGTCGGCGAGCTCGACGTCCAGCTGCTTGGCTGTCCGGGCCAGCTCACCCATCCACCACTTGCGCGCGGCGGCGGGGCTCGAGCCTGCCTCGATGGTCGAGGCGATGATGTCGATCGCCGACGCGTTGATGACGTCGCGCATCTCGGCGTCGGCGAAGCCCCAGTCGCCCTGGAGTCGGCGGCGGCGTGCCGCGGGCATCTCCGGCAACGCGGCGCGGATCCGCTCGACCCACGCGCGGTCCGGCGAGACCGGCGCGAGGTCCGGCTCCGGGAAGTAGCGGTAGTCGTCCGAGTCGGACTTGATCCGGCCGGCCGTCGTGATCCCGGTGTCCTCGTGCCAGTGCCGGGTCTCCTGGGTGATCGCCCCACCCGCGTCGAGGATTGCGGCCTGCCGCGAGATCTCGTAGCGCACCGCGCGCTCGACCGAGCGGAACGAGTTGACGTTCTTCGTCTCGGTGCGAGTGCCGAGCGGCGAGTCGGGAGTCGCCCGGAGCGAGAGGTTGACGTCCGCCCGCACGTTGCCGCGCTCCATGCGCGCCTCGGACACGTCGAGCGCACGGAAGATGTCCCGCAGCGTCTGCACGTAGGCACGCGCGACCTCCGGCGTCCGCTCCCCCGCGCCGGTGATGGGCCGCGTGACGACCTCGACGAGCGGGATCCCCGCGCGGTTGTAGTCGATCAGCGAGTACTCGGCGCCCTGGATGCGCCCGGTGGAACCGCCGACGTGGGTGTTCTTGCCGGCGTCCTCCTCCATGTGCGCGCGCTCGATCTCGACGCGGAACACCGCGCCGTCGTCGAGCTCGACGTCGAGCCACCCGTCGAACGCGATCGGCTCGTCGAACTGCGACGTCTGGAAGTTCTTCGGGACGTCCGGGTAGAAGTAGTTCTTCCGCGCGAACCGGCACGTCTCGGCGATCGAGCAGTTGAGCGCGAGCCCGATGCGGATCGCGTACTCGACCGCCGTGCCGTTGACGACCGGGAGCGCACCCGGCAGGCCCAGGGACACCGGGGACACCGCGGTGTTGGGCTCGTCGCCGAACACCGCGATCGACGGGCAGAACATCTTCGTGCGGGTGCCCAGCTCGACGTGGACCTCGATGCCGAAGACCGGGTCGTAGCGGGCCACCGCGTCGTCGTAGTCGACCAGGTCGACCTCACGCATGCCGTTCGTCGTCGTCACCGTGCCACCTCCAGCTCGGGGGCCTTCGCGAGGATGGGGCCGCCCCACTGCGCCTCGAGCAGCGCCTCGAGCGCCGCGCCCACCCGGTACAGCCTGTCGTCGGCCTTCGCGGGCGCCAGGACCTGGAAGCCGACCGGGAGACCGTCGTCCGACAGGCCGTTCGGCACCGACAGGCCCGGGATGCCCGCGAGGTTCGCAGGGATCGTCGCCACGTCGTTGAGGTACATCGCGAGCGGGTCGTCGAGCTTCTCGCCGAGCTTGAACGCCGTGGTCGGCGCCGTCGGCGACACGAGGACGTCCGCCTGCGCGAACGCTGCCGCGAAGTCACGCTGGATCAGCGTGCGCACCTTCTGCGCGCTTCCGTAGTACGCGTCGTAGTACCCAGCCGACAGGGCGTAGGTACCGAGGATGATCCGGCGCTTGACCTCGTCACCGAAGCCCGCCCCGCGAGTCGCGCTCATGACGCGCTCGGCCGTGACGTTGCCCTCGGACGGCTCGACGCGCAGGCCGAACCGCATGCCGTCGAACTTCGCGAGGTTGCTCGACGCCTCGCTCGGGAGGATCAGGTAGTAGGCGCCGAGGGCGTACGTGAAGTGCGGGCACGACACCTCGACGATCTCGGCGCCGGCGCCGCGCAGCACGTCGAGCGACTCGGTGAAACGCGCGCTCACGCCCGGCTGGTAGCCCTCCCCCGTCAGCTCCGTGATGACGCCGACGCGCAGGCCGGTCAGGTCGCCCGACCGCCCCTGGCGCGCTGCGGCGACCAGTCCCGGCAACGGCTCGTCGATCGACGTCGAGTCGCGCGGGTCATGGCCGCCGATGAGCTCGTGCAGCAGAGCCGAGTCGAGGACCGTCCGGGTCACGGGACCTGCCTGGTCAAGGCTCGAGGCGAGCGCGATCAGGCCGTACCGCGACACGCTGCCATAGGTCGGCTTGACCCCGACCGTGCCCGTCACGGCCGCGGGCTGACGGATCGACCCCCCGGTGTCCGTGCCGATCGCGAGCGGCGCCTCGTAGGCGGCGACCGCCGCGGCGGACCCGCCACCGGAACCACCGGGGATCCGGTCGAGGTCCCACGGGTTGTGCGTGTTGCCGAACGCGGAGTGCTCGGTGCTCGACCCCATCGCGAACTCGTCCATGTTGGTCTTGCCGAGGATCGGCAGACCCGCCGCCCGGATCCGCGTGGTGATCGTCGCGTCGTACGGCGGGATCCAGCCCTCGAGGATCCTCGAGCCTGCGGTCGTCGGCATGCCCTTCGTGACGACGATGTCCTTGACCGCGATAGGCACACCCGCGAGCGCGTGCAGCTGCTCGCCGGCGGCGCGTCGGGAGTCGATGTCGCGCGCTGTCGCAAGCGCCTCGGCGCCGTTGACAAACAGGAACGAGTGCAGCGCGGGCTCGACGGCGGCGATGCGGTCGAGGTGGGCCTGGGTCGCCTCGACGCTCGACACCTCGCGCGACGTGAGCCGTTCCGCGAGGTCAGCGGCGGTCAGCCGCGTGAGGTCGGTCATCAGTCCTCCTCCAGGATCTGCGGGACGAGGAACTTGCCCTCCATCGCCGCGGGGGCACCGGCGAGCACGTCGGCCACCGGCAACGACGGCTCGGGGACGTCGGCACGGAACACGTTCGACAGCGGGAGCGGGTGGCTGGTGGCGGGCACGTCGGCCGTCGCGACCTGGCTGACGCTCGCCACGGCGTCGACGATCACGCGGAGCTCGCCCGCGAGTCGATCGAGCTCCGCAGGCGTCAGGTCGATCCGGGCCAGGGCTGCCACGCGCGCGACCTCGTCGCGAGAGAGGGTGGACATGTCCCGAAGTCTAGGCCGTGAGGCGAGGGGCTTCGGGTCCGTCGACCTTCGGGCCACGCCCGGCCGGCCGGCTGGGCGGGTGGGCGGGTGGGCGGGTGGGCGAGCACACGAGCAGGGCTAGTCCCGGCGCTCGACCGCCGCACCGACGAGCGCCAGCAGCGCATCCGCGTAGGCGTCCGCCGCGGAGGACGCCGTGAAGACCTGCTGCGGCCGTCCAGCCAGCTCGATGACGACCTCGTAGCCGTCAGCCGTGCGGGCGAGGCGACGGAAGGTCCCACCCAGCAGCTCGCGGAGCTGATCCTCACCCGGAAGCCAGAGGGCGTCCTCCTGGGCGACGGAGTCGAGCGCCCACTCGGTCGTGCCGTTGAACCCGAGGACGGTCCCCGTCGAGAACTTGTGCGGCTCGATCATCATGTCGCTGATCGTGTAGACGTCGTCGTCCAGCCCGGCGCGCCGGATGACGAAGCGGTCCCCCGAGCGCGGGTGCCAGCGCAGGCCGGCGACCCGGAGCCGGTCGGCGCGGTCGGCGGAGATCATGGGGCCAGTATCGGACGGAACACCCGAGCCGGCATCCGACGACACGAGCCGCCGAGGCGCCCTGTCCGGCCCGTCACGGTCCGCCCGACGGTCGGGGCTCGGTCGAGCTCGGTGCAGCCAGGTTGGGCACAGCGTCAGCCGGCCGCCTCCATGTAGTGGTAGGCGTCTGCCGGGACGAAGCCGAGACGCTCGTAGACCGTGATCGCCGCCGAGTTGGCGTGCTCGACCTGCAGAAACGCGCGTCGGGCTCCGCGCCGGTCGGCCTCACGGGCGGCGGCGGCCGTCAGCGCACTTGCGAGCCCCCGTCGCCGCGCCGCTGCGGGGACCGCGAGACAAGCCAGTGCGACCCAGTCGTTCACGAATGCTGCCCGGATGACACCGACGGTCGCTCGGTGGGCGCGATCGGCCGCGGTCGAGGCGGGATCCCGGGGCTCGTTCGCCTCGAACGCCGTGAGGTAGGCCGCCGGGCTGCCCGTGAGGATCCCGAGAGCGAGCTCTCGGTCGACCGGCGCCGACGCCGACTTCACTCCGAGCCAGCCCGTCAGCCACGCGTCGTCCGGCGTCTCGGCGGTCACGATCGAGAACGCGTCGGCGGCGGACCCGGCGAGCGCCCGCGTGCCGGACGCGGCCAGCCCCGCGAGGTCCTCGTGCACCATGACCAGCGTCTGCGCGACGCTGCGATAGCCACGGGCCTCCAGCCGGCTCGCGAGGTCGGGCGGCTGTGACTCGCGTCCCACCCGGAAGACCGGGCCGTGACCGGCGTCGGCATACACCCGCTCCACGCGGATGATCGCGCCGTCGACATCGACGGGCGACCCTGCAGTCATCACGCTGTTGGCCCGACGGGTGAACCCGCCGGAGATCCCCGCCCGCCACCCGTCGATACCGTGCCCCCGCGCCGGCCGCCACGTCGCCGTCTCGACCTCGGCACCGGGAGCCGCGGGCGCGTCCCACCTGAGGACCCGCAGGTTCACCCCCTCGTGGTGCCAGTCTCGCTCGGGCACCCGGCGGAAGCCGAGCCGCTCGTACAGGCGGTGAGCCACGGCCATCGCGTCGAGCGTCGACAGCACCACGGTCCGGGCCCCGGAGGCCACCGACTCCCGCAGGCACGCGCGGACGAGCGCCTCGGCCACCCCCTGGCGGCGCGCCTCGGGCGCGACGGCGAGCATGCGGATCTCGAACTCACCGGGCTCGGCCACCTCCGCGTACGACGAGCTCTGAGGGGCGAGCGTCACCGTCCCCACGACAACGGGATCGACCCCGTCCACATGCAGCACCGCGACGACGAGGATCGCCTCGTCGGCCCGCCGGCCGGAGTCGAGCAGCTCGTCCCGGTACTCGTCGCCGTCGTCGATGAGCCGGTCGGCGTGGTACGCCTCGGCGGTCAGGGCGCCCGCCGCGGTGATCTCGGCCTCGGACTCCGCGACCCGTACCTCGAGGTCACTCATCGTCGGGCTCCGTCGGGGCGGGGGTCAGGTCCTGGTCCGGCACCGGATCAGTCGCCGCGTCGCCCACCGCGGCCGGTCCGCCGGCCAGCAGCGCGACGAACTCCGGCTCGGAGAGGATCCGCAGGCCCAGCTCCCGAGCCTTGGCCTCCTTCGAGCCGGCGTTCTCTCCCACGACGACGTAGTCGGTCTTCTTCGACACGCTCCCGGCCGACTTGCCGCCGTGCGCAAGGATCGCCTCCTTCGCCTCGTCGCGGCTGAAGCCCTCGAGGCTGCCCGTCACGACGACCGTGAGGCCGTCGAGCGTGCGAGGCGTCGACGCATCGCGCACATCGGCCATCCGCACACCCGCCGCGGCCCACTTCCGCACGATCTCCGCGTGCCACCGGTCGTCCTCGTCCGGCTGGTCGAACCACGCGCGCACCGCGGCAGCGATGGTCGGCCCGACCCCCTCGACCGCGGCCAGCTCGACCTCGCTCGCCCCGGCGATCGCCTCGAGAGTGCCGAACTCGGTCGCGAGAGCGCGGGCCGCCGTCGGGCCCACGTGGCGGATCGAGAGCGCGACCAGAACGCGCCACAGCGGGGTGTCCTTGGCCTTCTCGAGGTTCGCCAGCAGGCTCTCACCGATCGCGTTGAGATCTCCCGCCTCGCGGCTGCGCCCCTTCACCTTCGACCTCGCTGACAGGACGAACTGCGGGACCCGTCGCAACGCGTCGGCGTCGAGCGCGAAGAGGTCGCCCTCGTCGGTCAGGACACCCGCGTCGAGCAGGC
>NZ_DASUIR010000066.1:0-10799 GCF_036279715.1 Cellulomonas sp.
GTGCGATCGGTCACCTGGCTCCCGACGCGGCGCTCGCTGCTCTCACGGCAGGCGGCGGGCTGGTCGCGGCGCGGAGCGCTTCTGCGGGGGTTCGCGTTGGCGACGGGATCGCGGACCTCGGAACGGCCGCTCGGACGGCCACGCTCGCGGAGGACCTGGCGGTGCCGGTCCCCCCTGTAGGCATCGAACCGTCCCTCTCGGACCAGATCGCGCGCGCGGAGCAGCACCTGTCGCGCCTGCACCATTCCGTGACCAACGACGCGATGCTCGCACGGCTACGATCGGCGGCGATTGATGGCCGACCTCTGCACGAGACCGAACTGAATTTCCTGAGGCACGAGATGAAGGAAGCTGAGCTGATGGACACAGGAATGGGATGGGAAGAGGCCCACGCGATAGCGGGCCAGACCCACCCCACGTATACCAACTACCATCCTGAGGTGATAGAGCAGTTCTCGGATCGATTCGGCATCAAGTGGCGAGAATATTGGGGGATAGAACTGCAATGATCATTCAGATGGGTCATCGACTCGTGGATCTCGGAATTGACTGCCCTCGCGCTCAGTACACGTCCCACGACACACGCAAGGAGTCGCTACCGACGCTGGGTGAGCCAATCGGCGTGACACGACGGGCCTTCGTCGAGATCCTCGAGCGAGCTGGCGGGCATCCGCAACGGGCACTGCTCGGCGGCACGCTGAGTCCCGGGACAGATCACCTGGAGGTCGTGCTGCATGTGTCGGAGGATCTCCCGATCGGGGCTGTAGCGGCGTACCCGGGCGCGTTCAGGCACGAGCTGGTCCCGGGTCTTCCCGAGGAGTTCATCGCGCGCATCCCGACCGCTCTCGCGACGAGGCTCGCCCGTCCGGGCGTGATCACGATCGACCGCGCCGCCTACGACGAGGTCGAGTCATCCGTGTACGGCTTCTCGCTCGCAGCGGACCTTCTGGGACTCGTCCTGAACTACGAGTCAATCCCCGAGGCGGAGGGCGCCATCCGGCAGCGCCTGACCGAATGGTGACGCCGAGGAGGTCGGGAAGCCATTCGATGATGATCGTGAAGATCGGATACCGTTGGGTAGCCGTTGCACTCGACCGCCCTCTTGCTCAATACCCGTCGCACGAGGTGCGCAGGGACTCCCTGCCTATGCCGGGTGAGACCGTGCGCGCGGCGAGACGAGCCTGCGTCGAGATCTTCCAAGGAGTGAGCGGAAATCCTCGATCAGCGCTCATCGGCGGAGTGCTCGCGCCGAGCACGGCGGAACAGCTCGAAGTCCAGCTCCACATCTCCGAGCTTCGTCCGACCGGGGCGGCGACCACGTGCCCCGGCGCGTTCGGACGCGACCTGGTCCCCGGCTTGGCCGAGGAGTTCATCGAGTGGATCCCCGGAGCACTCATGACGCAGATCACTCGGCCAGGCGTGATCACGATCGACCGTGCCGCCTATGACGAGGTCGGGTCGTCGGTGCATGCGTTCTCGCTCGCGGCGGACCTCCTGGGACTCGTCCTGAGCCACGAGTCACTGCCGGAGGCGGAGGGCGCCATCCGGCAACGCCTGACCGAATGGTGACCGCGGACCGAACACGCAGCCACGGGGCAGACCCTCGGCGGGTAGACGCGCTGAATGATCTGTTGCGGCGACGCATACCGGTGGGTGACAGCATCAAGAATCTGGGGCAGTTCCCCTGGGACAGCCCTGACGAGCTCGCCGTCCTGGGTGTCGCTGACGTGGTCGCAGCGCTGGAGTCGCACGCTCTTGGCGGGCTGGATGCTGACGGCCTGGAGTCGTGGGCCGAGGCCATCGCCGGTCGCGACGACGTGGCGATGGAGGCCACAGCTGCGGAGATGCTCGCCCAGGCGCTGTTCGAGCTCTCGTCCCCGGAGCTGTTCGGGCCTGTCGCCTCGACAGCTCCTCGCCTGCTGGAGTGCCTGCGGGCGCTCGCCGGCTCAGGCGACGAGGCCGACTGAGCTCGCGCGCATCCCGGACAGCTCGAGCTCCGGGACCGCCACGTTGACTCGGATCGGCTCGATCGAGGCGCCGTCGCGCAGGTCGCCGTGCGCAACGCCCGGTCGGCCGTCGCCCAGGTCGGCGCGCATGCCGTCGGATCGGCTGGCGCGTGCGCAGCTCGACGACACGTCCGTCTGGGCCCGACGCGCCCGCATCACGGTCGCGATGGTGCGGGCACCGATCACGGCCCACACGAGGTTCGCGGCGACCGACGCCCAGACGTGCCCGCGAGCGGCCACGATGCACATCATCAGCGCGGCGGCGACATTCGTGACCTGGAAGCGCCGGGACGACACCGACCATGTGCCGCGCGACACGAGCCCGTAGGCGCCGACGCAGGTGACGGCGCCGATCCATCCGATGGCGGTGACGAGGGCGTGCACGAGCGGGCTCCAGAGAACGACGGGACGGCGACGGCCGTCGGTCGGGGGTGACCCGGTGCGGCTGTGGGCCCAGTCTGCTCCGACGGAGCAGTTCACTTCAAATGAACTAAGGTCAACCAGGTAGTAAGCCAAACTGATGTGAGCCGGTATCATCGTCCTATGCCGACCGATCCGCGCAGACTCGCCGTGTTGCTGGCCGTGCACCGAGCCGGCGGGGTCAACGCGGCGGCCGACCTGCTGCACGTGACGCCGTCCGCCGTCTCGCAGCAGATCACCCGGCTCGAGGCCGAGGAGGGCGTCCAGGTGCTCGTCCGCGGCCCCCGGGGCGCGACCCTGACCCGCGCCGGGCGCATCCTCGCGGAGTCCGCCGAGCGCATCGAGGCCGAGCTCGTCGACGCGCACAAGGCCATCGCGACCCTCGGCGGCGAGATTGCCGGTCGGGTGACGATCGCCGCGTTCCAGACAGCGATCCGCGCGGTTGTCGGGCCCGCGCTCGCCGTCGTCGCCGAGCGGTACCCCGGGCTGGACCTCGCCGTCGAGGAGCGCGAGCCGGCCGAGTCGCTGCGTCGGCTGCGCGACGGTGACGCCGACATCGTCCTGATGGAGCGCGACGAGGACTCCGACGCGACGGTCCCGCGCGGGGTGCGCGACACCATCCTGCTCGAGGAGCCGTGGCGACTCGTCCTGCCCGCCTCCGTGGCAGCGCCGACGCAGCTCGCCGACCTCCGCGACGCCACCTGGGTCGGCGCCGAGCAGGGCACCGCTGCGGCCCGCGCGCTCGGTCGTGTCGCGGCGACGCTCGGGACACGCGTCCGGACGCGCCACCAGTACTACGACTTCGACGTCGCGCTCGCACTCGTCGCCGCAGGTCAGGGCGTCGCGATGCTCCCGGCGCTCGCGCTGCAGGGCGACGTGCCGACCGGGGTGAGCATCGTGACGGTGCCCGGCCTCGGGTCGCGACGCCTCGTCGCACGGCACCGGGCGACCCGGCGCGAGCCAGGCCCGGCGGTCGCCGCGGTCCTCGACGTGCTGCTCGACGTGGCCGCGGAGCTTGAGCTCGCCTGATGACCCGGTGGCTCAGGTCGACGATCATGGACCGATGAGCACCCCGTACCGCGTCATGACCGTCTGCACCGGCAACATCTGCCGGTCACCCATGGCTGAGGTCGTGCTGCGTGCACGCTTCGAGTCGACCGGGCTCGGTCAGCTGGTCGTCGTGGACTCGACGGGGATCAGCAGCGAGGAGCACGGCAACCCGATCGACCCGCGGGCGCGGACCGCTCTCGCCGGCCGCGGCTACGACGTCCCGCGTCGCACGGCCCGCCAGGTCAGGGCGACCGACCTGCCGGCTCGCGACCTCGTGCTGGCGATGACGAGCACGCACGCACGGGCGCTGCGCCGGCTCGCTCGTGACATCGACGCAGCGGGCCGCATCGTGATGTACCGGGCGTTCGACCCGGCAGCGCCACCCGTGCCCGACGGCGGCCCGGAGCACCTCCTCGACGTCGACGACCCCTGGTACGGCGGCCCCGACCAGTTCGAGGCGTGCCTCGACGAGATCGAGGCCGCAGCGGACGGGATCGTCACGCACGTGCGCTCGGCGATCGTGGTGCCGTGATGCTCACCCGACGAATCACCCTCGACGACGCCCCGGTCATCGCGGAGCTCCTGCGGGCCAACCGGGAGTTCCTCGCTCCGTGGGAGCCGATCCGACCCGAGGCGTACTTCACGGACGACGGCCAGCAGGAGGTCATCCGGACCGCGCTCGAGCAGCACGAGCAGGGATCAACCCTTCCGCACATCATCGTCGACGACTCCGGCGGCGTCGTCGGGCGCATCACGCTCCAAGGCATCACGCGGGGGCCGTTCCAGTCGTGCAGCCTCGGCTACTGGCTGAGCGCGTCGCACAACGGTCGCGGCCTCGCCACCGCCGCCGTCCGCGACATGCTCCGGGTGGCCTTCGAGGAGCTGGGACTGCACCGGGTCCAGGCCGGGACGCTGCTGCACAACGTGCGGTCGCAGCGCGTGCTCGAACGCAACGGGTTCGTCCGCTTCGGCGTCGCCCCGGCGTACCTGAACATCGCCGGGGCGTGGCAGGACCACGTCCTGTTCCAGGTGCTGACGAACGTCGCGGACTGACCTGGACGCTCCAGCAGGCGCTCGCCGCAGGACGCCGCGCGCGGTGGGGCACACAGCGCAAGACTTGCGCTGTCCGTCGGCGCCAGAGCCGGCGCGGTCGAGTGGAGCGAACGATGAAGTTCACGATCTACAAGGACAAGGCCGGGGAGTTCCGGTTCCGGATCGTCGCCACGAACGGAAACGTCCTCGCGGCGAGCGAGGGCTACAAGGCCAAGGCCTCCGCGCAGGGCGCGATCGACCGCATCAAGTCCGACGCCTCGGGCGCGACCGTGGTCGATGAGACGACTGCGACAGCGTGACCGCAGCGTGACGGGCGCGCGGCGCGGGAGGATGTGGTCATGAAGGTCTCGCGCCGCTCGCACGTCCCACCCTTCGCCGTGATGGAGGTCCTGGCGGCAGCCAACGCGCGCAAGGCCGCCGGGGAGTCGGTGCTCAACCTGTGCGCCGGCGAACCGTCCTCCGGCGCCTCCGACGTCGTCCGCGAGCGCGCGATCACGCTGCTCACGAGCGGCGACCTCGGGTACACCGAGTCGATGGGCGCTCCCCCGCTGCGCGCCGCGATCGCCGAGCACTACGGGCGCTGGTACGGCGTCGACGTCGACCCCGCGCGTATCGCCGTGACCACCGGGTCGTCGGGCGGGTTCATGCTCGCGTTCCTCGCTGCGTTCGACGCGGGAGACCGGGTCGCGCTGGCCAGGCCCGGCTACCCGGCCTACAAGAACATCCTCACCGCACTCGGCTGCGAGGTCGTCGAGCTCGCGTGCGGGCCCGCGACCCGCTACCAGCCGACGCTCGAGCAGCTGACCGACGCCTATGTCGAGGGTGGCCTGGACGGCGTCGTCGTCGCGAGCCCGGCGAACCCGACCGGGACGATGATCGCGCCCGACGAGCTCGCGGGGCTCGCCGCCTGGTGCGCCGAGTTCGACGTGCGGCTGGTCAGCGACGAGATCTACCACGGCATCACCTACGGCGGGCCCGGCAGCCAGGAGCAGTCGACCGCCGCGCAGTACCTCGACAAGGGTGCAGTCGTCGTGAACTCGTTCTCGAAGTACTGGGCGATGACCGGCTGGCGGCTCGGCTGGCTCGTGCTGCCCGACGACCTGATCACCCCGATCGACGCGCTCGCGAGCAACGTCGCGCTGTGCCCACCCGCGCTCGCGCAGTACGCCGGTGTCGCGGCGTTCAGCCCCGAGGGGTACGCGGCGGCGCGGGCCAACGTCGAGCAGTACGCAGCGGCCCGCTCCCTCCTGCTCGGGCGGCTGCCGGAGCTCGGCTGGATGCGCGTGGCCCCGGCCGACGGCGCGTTCTACCTGTACGCCGACATCGTCGCGTCGGGCCTGGACTCCGTGACGTGGTGCGCGCGGCTGCTCGCCGAGACGGGCGTCGCGCTCACGCCCGGGACCGACTTCGACACGGTCGACGGGTACAAGTGGGTGCGGCTGTCGTTCGCGTCGTCGGTCGACGTGGTCGGCGAGGCGGTCGACCGCATCGTGGCGTGGCAGCGCACGCTCTGACCCCCGCAGCCGGTGGCGTCGCCGGCTCAGCCAGGTGGTCCGGCCGCAACTGACGGGTCAGACCGGGGCCAGCGGGGTGTGCGGCCCCTCGGGCAGCTCGACGGCGATCGCGTCGTCCGGGCGGACGAGGCCGCTCACCAGCACGACGCTCATGACCCCGGCCTTGCGGATCAGGTTGCCGTCCGCGTCACGGTCGAGGACCGCCCGCATGAGGCCGTCCTGGTGACCGTCGATCTGCGTGCACGGGTTGCGGAGGCCCGTGAGCTCGACGACGGCGGTCTCACCGAGGTGGAGCCGCGTGCCGACGGGGAGGCTGAGCAGGTCGAGGCCGCGGGTCGAGACGTTCTCGCCGAGGTTGCCGGGAGCCACCGTGAACCCGCGGCCGGCGAGCTCGTCGAACAGCTCGGTCTGCATGAGGTGGACCTGCCGCAGGTTCGGTGGCGGGTTCGGTCCGCGGCGCGACATGTGCTGCACCGCCGCGCCGGAGTGCACGTCCCCCTCGACGCCGACCCCGGCAGCGAGCCGGACGAGGTCCTGGTTGACCTTGGCGAACCCGTGCACGGCGCTGCGGCTCACGGCCACGACCACTCCACCTGAAGCCATCTCCGGACGCTATCGGAAAGCATGAGGCCATGGCCCGCCGGGCCTGAGAGCATCGGCGCGTGGTGGACTCCCCCGAGCACGAGCAGTCGGTGCGCATCGTGCAGCTCGACCTCGCCGCGCTGCGGGCACTCGCCGCGGGTGACCTCGTGGAAGCGCAGCGGCACGTGACCGTCCCGCTGACGCCGTACCTGGTCGAGCCCGACTCGCGGCACCTGTGGCAGATGCGGGTCGGTCAGGTGACCGGCGACCCCGGCAGTGCCGCCTGGGTCACCGGCGTCGTCGTCGACGAGCCAACAGGTCGCGTCGTCGGCCGCGCGGGCTTCCACGGTCCGCCCGACGACGCCGGGATGGTCGAGGTCGGCTACTCGATCGACACGGCGGAGCGTCGACGCGGCTACGCGAGGGCCGCGCTGCGGTGGATGCTCGCGCGGGCCGCGGCAGAGCCCGGCGTCCGCGTCGTGCGCGCGTCCGTGAGCCCCGACAACGCCGTGTCGCGCGGGCTCGTGCTCGCGCACGGGTTCGTCGAGGTCGGCGACCAGTGGGACGACGAGGACGGGCTCGAGATCGTGTACGAGGTCCCGGCAGGCGACCCGACCGGCTAGCGGCAACCGTCCGCAACGCGCTCGACACGTGCGGCCCGTACGGTCAGGGGCATGGACGTGGCGGTGCTGGGTGCGACGGGTGACATCGGTCGACAGGTCTGCACGCAGCTCATCGAGCGGCGCGTGCTCCCGACGTCGTCCCGCCTGCAGCTCCTCGGGCGTCCCGGCGGCGCATCGGCGCGCGCGACGTACGGTCTGCGCGCGGACCTCATGGACGCGTACGACGAGCACGCACCGCTGATCGACGTCGCGCTCGACCCGGACGACGTCGTCGCGGACGTGATCGTCGTCGCGGCCGGCCGCACGACCCCGCCGACCGCGGGCAGCTCGACGGACCGTTCCCAGCTCGCCACGGACAACTACGCGGTGTTCGAGTCCTACGCCCGTGCGCTCGCCGTGCACGGGTCGGGCCACGAGGTCGTCGTCGTCGTGTCCAACCCGGTCGAGCTGGGCGTCGCCGTCATGGCGCGCGCGCTCGGGCGGCACCGGGTCATCGGCATGGGCGCCTGGCTCGACACCCTGCGGTTCCGCCGCGAGATCGCTGTCTCGCTCGGCCTGCGTCGACACCGCATCGGGGGCTTCGTCGCAGGTCAGCACGGCATGGACCTCGTGCCGCTCTGGTCGACCGTGCGGATCAGCGGGCTCGACGTGGACGAGCGTCGTCGGGCCATCGACGGGTTGCGCCGCGGGCGGACGCTCGCGACGTTCGGCGCCGAGCTCGCCGACGCGCAGGCCCGGCTGCTCGCGATCGCCGCGCAGGACATGGGCGCCGCCTTCGACCTCATCGACACCTGGCCGCCCGACCTGCGCGCGGTCGCCCGGCCCTGGATGACGCACCAGAGCGGCTCGAAGACCGCGGCCGGCACCGCGAACGCGACGGTCGAGCTCGTGGACACGCTGCTCGACGGGCGCGAGATCGTCGTCGCCGGGCAGGTCGCGCTCGCCGGCGAGGTGAGCGTGGGCGGCCACCGGCTCGACGGCGTCCTCGGTGTGCCCGTCGTGCTCGGGCCCGAGGGGTGGACGCGCGTGCTGCTCGACGAGCCCGCTCCCGACGAAGCCGAGCTGCTGCTGCAGTGCCGCGACCGCATTGACGCGACCCTCGCACCGTGGGACCTCGGCCGACCCGGAGCGGCCGCGTGAACGGCGGCGAGCGCTGGGTCGCGCTCGTGCGCGGCACCGACCGTCCGGGCACGCTCACAGCGCTGACCAGCGTGTTCTCGACCCGCGGGGTCAGCTTCGAGTCGCTCTCGACCGGCGCTGTCGACGGCGACGCCGGCACGATCGCCGTCACGTTCCGCGCGAGCGCCCGGCGTCAGCAGCTGCTCGTCCGGACCGTCGAGCGCCTCTCGGTGATCCGCTCGGTCGAGGTGCGCTCGGCCGACGACCCCGCCGTGCGTGCCGCGGGGGTCGTGCGGATGCCCGACGGCGTCGGGTTCACGCCGCCCGACGACGCCGACGTGCGCTGGTCCGGCGACGCGTCCGCCAGTCAGCCGGTGCTCGTCGAGGGCTCGCTCGCGGACGTGACGACCGTCATCGCGCGGGCCCGCGAACAGGGCGCGGCGATGACCGCAACCGTGATCGTCGGGATGTGAGGCCGGACGTCGAGCAGTGGCTGGGCTCGCCGCCCGGTACGCTGGCGGCGCAGTCCAACTGAACACGCTGCTCGAACCGCGGCGGGAGAGTCCTCCCGTTCCACGGCGAGGCGCCGAAGGAGCAAGCCCTCCCCGGGAAACTCTCAGGCCCCCGTACCGCCACGGCGAGGCAACTCTGGAAAGCGGTCGCTCGGCAACGGACGACCCACCGACGGTGCAAGCCGGCGCGCCCCGGGGCCCCACAAGGGCACATGGCGGACCGGCAAAACTCTCAGGTCGCATGCCCTCGGGCCGGCGGATGACAGAACGGGGAGGCCACCCGTCCGTCCCGGTGCCCGCCGGACGACTCCCGGAGGCCCACGTGACCGAGCTCGACCCGACCGCAACGCTCGACCTGACGGCAACGCTCGGCCAGACGGCCGTGACGCACCTCAGCTCCGTCGAGCTGGCCCACCGGACCGACGCCGCGCGTGACTTCGCGGACCGGCACATCGGCCCTCGATCGCGCGACACGGCCACGATGCTGGACCGGCTCGGTTACGACTCCCTCGACGCGCTGATCGATGCGGCCGTCCCCGCGTCGATCCGCACGGAGCGTCCGCTCGACCTGCCCGTGGCCCGCAGCGAGTCCGAGGTGCTCGCGGCGTTGCGGGCGATCGCCGCCAAGAACACGGTCATGACGCAGATGATCGGCCAGGGCTACTCCGACACGATCACGCCGCCGGTCATCCGCCGCAACCTGCTCGAGTCCCCCGCCTGGTACACGGCCTACACGCCGTACCAGCCGGAGATCTCCCAGGGGCGGCTCGAAGCCCTGCTCAACTTCCAGACGGTCATCGCCGACCTCACGGCGCTCCCGGTCGCGAACGCGTCGCTGCTCGACGAGGCGACAGCGGTCGCGGAGGCCGTCGCCCTCATGCGGCGCGCCGTGAAGGGTCGTCCCGACGGCGTCGTCGTGCTCGACTCGGAGTGCCTGCCCCAGACCATCGCGGTCACGCGCGGGCGCGCCGAGGCGATCGGACACCCTGTCGTCGTCGCGGACCTGAGCGCGGGCCTGCCCGACGTCGGCCCCGGCGGGATCGTCGGCGTCGTCCTGCAGGCACCCGGCGCGTCCGGGGTCGTCCGTGACCTCGCTCCCCTGATCGCGGCCGCCAAGGCGGCCGGCGCGCTCGTGACCGTCGCCGCGGACCTGCTCTCGCTCACGGTGCTGACTCCCCCCGGCGAGCTCGGGGCGGACGTCGCGGTCGGCTCGGCGCAGAGGTTCGGGGTCCCGCTGTTCTACGGCGGGCCGCACGCCGCGTACATGGCGGTGCGCACCGGCCTCGAGCGGATGATCCCGGGTCGGCTCGTCGGCGTCTCGGTCGACGTGGACGGCGCCCCCGCCTACCGGCTCGCGCTCGCGACGCGTGAGCAGCACATCCGCCGCGAGAAGGCCACGAGCAACATCTGCACGGCGCAGGCGCTGCTCGCGATCGGGGCGTCGATGTACGCGGTCTACCACGGGCCCGACGGCCTGCGGGCGATCGCAGAGCGGGTGCACCGCAGGGCTGTGGCGCTCGCGAAGGACCTGCGCGCCGTCGACGTCGTCGTCGAGCACGACGCGTTCTTCGACACGATCCGCACTGTCGTCCCGGGTCGCGCCGCCGTGGTCGTGGCCGCGGCCGCTGCGCGCGGCATCAACCTCTGGGCGCCCGACGCCGACCACGTCCAGGTCGCGTGCGACGAGACGACGACGCCCGAGCACCTCGAGGCCGTCGTCGCGGCGTTCGTCGCGGGCGGCGCTCCGCGGGTCTCGGTGGGCGAGCCGACCCCTCCCGCCGACCTGCTGACGCAGCTGCGGCGCACGTCGGAGTTCCTGACGCACCCCGTCTTCCACCGGTACCGGTCGGAGACCGCGATGCTGCGCTACCTCCGCCGGCTCTCCGACAAGGACCTCGCGCTCGACCGCACGATGATCCC
>NZ_DASUIR010000067.1:0-38094 GCF_036279715.1 Cellulomonas sp.
GAGCGGGTGCCCGACGGCGATCGCGCCGCCGTACGGGTTGACGCGCGGGTCATCGTCGGCGATGCCGAACGCGTCGAGGACCGACAGCACCTGGACCGCGAACGCCTCGTTGATCTCGAACAGGCCGATGTCCTCGATGGACAGACCGGCTCGCCGGAGCGCCTAGTGCGTCGCGGGGATGGGCCCGATGCCCATCACGGCCGGGTCGACGCCCGCGTACGCGAACGACACGAGGCGCATCCGGGCGCCGAGCCCCAGCTCCTCGGCGGTGTCCTCGGCGGCGAGGAGGCAGGCGGCCGCCCCGTCGGTCAGCGGGGCCGAGGTCGCCGCGGTGACGCGCCCGCCCGCTCGGAACGGTGTCGCGAGGTTGCGGACGTCCTCGAGGCGGGTGCCGGGGCGCGGCGGCTCATCGGCCGTCGCCAGGCCCCAGCCGCGTTCGGGGTCGCGCAGGCCGACGGCGACGAGGTCAGGGGTGATCTGCCCGGCGGCCAGGGCGGCGGCGTACTTCGCCTGGCTCGCGACGCCGAACGCGTCGGCGCGGTCACGGGTGAGCGCGGGGAAGCGGTCGTGGAGGTTCTCGGCCGTGTTGCCCATGTTGAGGGCGTCGGCGCTGACGAGACGCTCGGCGACGAACCGGGGGTTCGGCTCCGCCCCGGCGCCCATCGGGTGGTGGCCCATGTGCTCGACGCCGCCGGCGAGCGTGACGTCGAGCGCACCCACGCCGATGCCCGACGCCGTCGTGGTCACCGCGGTCATGGCACCGGCGCACATCCGGTCGATCGCGTAGCCCGGCACGGACAGCGGGAGGCCCGCGAGGATCCCGACGGTGCGCCCGAGGGTCAGGCCCTGGTCACCCGTCTGGGTCGTGGCAGCGAAGGCGACCTCGTCGATCCGCTCGGTCGGCAGCTCGGGGTGGCGGCGCAGGAGCTCGCGGACAGCCTTGACTGCCAGGTCGTCCGCGCGGGTGTTCGCATACAGGCCGTCCGGCCGCGCGCGCCCGAACGGCGTGCGCACGCCCTCGACGAAGACGACGGGGCGGACGGTGCGGGGGGATGCGCTCGGCATCGGACCTCCAGGGAGCAGGGACGACGGTGTCCTCGCGGCCCGACGGGCGGGCCTATGTCGGCAGACCGTACCCGGACCTAAGTCCCTTGTCAGCCGAAGTTACCGAAGAGTAACAGGGCGGGAGCCGCGCGGCGAGGGGTCGAGGAAGCAGCTCGGCACCGCAGCCGCCGGGGTGCCCGGGTGCCGTCGGCGAGCCGTGCGCCGGCGCGGGCCCGCTCAGGCGGTCGAAGCAGCGGCGAACGCCGCGACCAGCCGAGGAGTCACGACGTCGACCTGCCACTGGCGGGCGCCGCCGGCACGCAGGAAGGCCTCGATGGACGCGGCGTCGAGGGGCGACGGCGGGGTCCAGCACAGCCGACGCAACAGGTCCGGCTGCAACAGGTTCTCGGCGGGGACGTCGACCTCGGTCGACAGGGCCGCGACGGCGTCGCGCGCGGCGGCGAGCCGGGCGGCTGCGGCCGGGTCCCGGTCGGGCCAGGCGCGCGGCGGCGGTGGGGCGTCGGACCTCGGGCCGCGCACCGACGGCAGCTCGGACTCGGGCAGGGCCAGGCCCTCGTCGATCGCGTGCTGCCACAGCGCAGCACGGCGGCGCGTCCCCTTGCCGGAGAACGCCGGCAGGGCGACGAGCTGGGGCACCGACCGCGGAAGCGCCTGCGCCGCAGCGAGGATCGCATGGTCGGGCAGGACGCGTCCCGGCGAGATGTCGCGCTGGCGGGCGTTCTCCTCGCGCGTCGTCCACAGCTCGCGGACGACGGCGAGCCGGCGCGCGTCGTGGATCGCGTGCAGGCCGGACACGCGGCGCCACGGCTCGACCCGCGGGGTCGCCGGCGGTGCCAGTCGGACGGCTTCGAACTCCTGGGCCGCCCACTCGGCCTTGCCGGCGACCGCGAGACGCTCGGCGATGATCTCGCGCAGCTCGACGAGGACCTCGACGTCGAGGGCGGCGTAGCGCAACCACTGCTCCGGGAGCGGCCGGGTCGACCAGTCGACCGCCGAGTGCTCCTTGGCGAGGCCGAGCCCGAGCAGCTCGGCGACGACGGCGGCCAGGCCGACCCGGTCGAGCCCGAGGAGGCGGGCGCCGAGCTCGGTGTCGAAGATGCGCGACGGGCGCAGGTTCTGCTCCAGCAGGCCCGGAAGGTCCTGCGAAGCAGCGTGGAGCACCCACTCGACGCCGACGAGCGCCTCCGACAGCATCGACAGGTCCGGAAGCGCGATCGGGTCGATCAGCGCGGTCCCGGCGCCTTCGCGGCGGAGCTGGACCAGGTAGGTGTGCTGACCGTAGCGATAGCCCGAGGCGCGCTCGGCATCGACCGCGACCGGCCCCGTCCCGGCCTCGAACGCAGCAGCGACCCGGGCCAGCTCCTCGAGGGTGTCCACCACCGGGGGGATGCCGTCAGCGGGCTCGGTCAGGGGGACGACGGTGGGCGCGCTGTCGGGCGCGGTGTCGGTCTCGCCGGACGCGGTGGCCGGCTCGAGGTCGGCGTCGTTTGCTGCGCCGTCGTCGGCCGGTCGATCGGAGAGCATGGTGCCCAGGCTAGGCGCACCCCGGTGCCCATCGGCGCAGGCCACGCGGGGCGCACCCGGTTGGGTCGGATCAGTCGAGCATGCCCGACCGGATGGAGATCGCGACGAGGGCAGCGCGATCGCCCGTCCCGAGCTTGCGCGAGATGCGCGCGAGGTGGCTCTTGACCGTGAGCGCCGACAGCCCGAGGTGCTCGCCGACCGCGCGGTTGCTGCACCCGTCGGCGACGAGCCGCAGGACGCCGAGCTCGCGCACCGTGAGGTCGGGTCGCTCGGTCGGGAACGACGGGCCGCGGGGGCCTACCGGGATCGACGCGTGCGACTCCGAGGCGATCGCGCCACGCAGACCACCGGTGAGCAGTCCCACCAGCTCGGGTCGGCTCGCGCGACGTGCCAGCAGGATCACTCGGCCGGTACCGCGCCGGCGGAGGTTGCGCACGAGGATCTGGCCGTCGCCGTCCGCGAGGTTCGTCACCACGACGCACATCTGGCCGATCGACCGGCGGTCCGCCGGGTCGGCTGCAGCGGCGCGGCCGGCGGTGGCCGCGCTCACGGTGCTCGTGCGGCTGCCCGCAGCAGGCGGGACGGCGCGCAGCAGGGGCGGCCGTGCACGCAGCGCCCCCGTGCCCACAGCTGCCTCCCCGCGGCGTTCCAACGTCATGCCATGGCATCGGCAGGGCTGCAGATCACCTTGAGGCCGCGGTCTCGCGCTGTTCGCCGCGCAGCGGGTGGTCCTGCAGCGTCGGGCGCCCGCCCACGAGCAGGGGTGCGACCTCGTCAGCGGCGACGCGGGAGGGGCACGACGCCGGCTGGCAGGGGCGGGAGCCCCGCGGCCGTGCACAGCAGGACGGCCCATGCCTCCAGGTGCGGCCGGAGGTTCTCGTCGCGGGCCGTCCAGCTCGCGCGGATCTCGAGGTCGACCTGCTCAGGACGCCGGTCGAGCGCACCGAAGCTCTGCGACAGCACGCGGGTGATCGTGCCGCCCGCGGCGTGCGCGTCCAGGCCCGACTCGGCGAGCGCGTCGACGAACCAGCTCCAGGCGACCTCACCGAGCATCGGGTCCGCCCCGACCTCGGCCTCGAGGGACGCGCGCACGAGGGTCACGAGCCGGAACGTCCCGTCCCAGGCCTCCTGGCCGGCCGGGTCGTGCAGGACCACGAAACGGCCGGACGCCAGGTCGTCCGCCTCGATGTCGCGGGCGTTCGCGCGGACCTCCGCGGCGAGCGCGGCGGTGTAGGGCGCGATCCGGGCCGGGCCAGGTACCTCCTCGAGATGGATCTCGGGGCGCAGCTGCACGTCGCGCAGCGATCGCAGCGCGCGGACGAAGGCGGGGGGTGCGTCGTCGGGTCCGGCGGGGATCACACCGGCGAGCGTACGTGCGACCCACGACAGTCTTGCGGTCCGGCACGCCGCGTCGTCGTGTCGCCCGCGCCGTTAGGCTGACCGGTGAACCTGGCCGTCGGCTCGACGACGTGAACCCGTACGAAGGAGCACCCCTCATGACCGCACCAAGCGCCCGCGTGGGAACCGCTCAGATCGGTGTGACGGGACTGGCCGTCATGGGCCGCAACCTGGCCCGCAACCTCGCGCGGCACGGGTATACGACGGCGGTGCACAACAGGTCCTTCGCAAAGACGCAGTCGCTCGTCGCGGACCACGGTGACGAGGGCACGTTCGTCGCCTCGGAGTCGATGGCGGACTTCGTCGCCTCGCTCGAGCGGCCGCGCAAGGTCATCATCATGGTCAAGGCCGGTGGGCCCACGGACGCGGTGATCGCCGAGCTGATCCCGCTGCTCGACGACGGCGACATCGTCATCGACGCGGGCAACGCGCACTTCCCCGACACGATCCGCCGCGAGCGCGAGCTCAAGGCCCATGGCCTCCACTTCGTCGGTTCGGGCGTCTCCGGCGGCGAGGAGGGCGCGCTGCTCGGCCCGTCGATCATGCCCGGGGGATCCCGCGAGTCGTACGCGGTGCTCGGCCCGATCCTCGAGGACATCTCGGCGAAGGTCGACGGCGTCCCGTGCTGCACCTACGTCGGGCCCGACGGCGCCGGCCACTTCGTGAAGATGGTCCACAACGGCATCGAGTACGCAGACATGCAGCTCATCGCCGAGGCGTACGACCTGCTGCGCCAGGGGCTCGGCGCCTCGGCCGCGGAGATCGCCGAGATCTTCCGCGACTGGAACGGCGGCGAGCTGGAGTCGTTCCTCATCGAGATCACAGCCGACGTCCTGGCCCACATCGACGCGGAGACCGGGCAGGCGTTCGTCGACGTCGTCCTCGACCAGGCCGAGCAGAAGGGCACCGGGCGCTGGACGGTGCAGAACGCCCTCGACCTCGGCGTGCCGATCACCGGGATCGCGGAGGCGACGTTCGCCCGTGCGCTGTCCGGATCGGTCCCGCAGCGCGCGGCGGGCGTGCGGGCACTCGAGGGGCATGCCGGGACGTGGGACGTGACCGACCGGGACGCCTTCATCGAGGACGTGCGCCTCGCGCTGCTCGCCTCCAAGGTCGTGGCGTACTCGCAGGGCTTCGACCAGATCGCGGCCGCGTCGGCGGAGCTCGGGTGGGACATCGACCGGGGGGCGATGGCGCGGATCTGGCGCGGCGGCTGCATCATCCGGGCCCGCTTCCTCAACCGCATCACCGAGGCCTACGAGCGCGACAGCGGGCTCGCGCTGCTGCTGGCGGACGAGTACTTCGTCGAGGCTGTGGGCAAGGGCGTCGGGGCATGGCGCCGGACGGTGTCGCAGGCGGCGCTCAACGGCGTGCCCACCCCGGCGTTCTCGTCGTCGCTCGCGTACTACGACGGCGTGCGCGCCACGCGGCTGCCCGCCAACCTGATCCAGGCGCAGCGTGACTTCTTCGGGGCCCATACCTACCGACGCACCGACCGCGGCGGGACGTTCCACACCGAGTGGTCCGGGGACCGGACCGAGTCGCCGGCGTGAGCGGGCCGCTGCAGCCGGTCATCCTCGGTGCGGACATCGGTGTCTACGGGCTGGCCCGGTCCTTCCACGAGGCGTACGGCGTGCGGTCGATCGTGGTGTCCGGCGCGGCGCTGGGGCCGGTGGCCAACTCCCGGCTGATCGACAACTCGCTCGTGGCCGACGGTCACGACCCGCGTCAGCTCGTCGACCGGCTCGTCGAGCTCGGCAAGGAGATGTCGGACCGCACGCTCGTCCTCCTGGCGAACTCCGACTGGCTCGTGCGGGTCGTCGTCCAGCACCGCGTCGAGCTCGAGGCCTACTACATCGTGCCGTTCCTCTCGGAGGAGGTCCTCGACCGGATCTCCGACAAGGCGACGTTCGCGCAGATCGCGGTCGACCTCGGGATCAGCGTGCCGCGGACCCTCGTCCAGGACTTCGCGGACGCGGACAACGCCGGGTGGGCCCCCGCGCCGGTCGACATCGCCTACCCGCTGATCGCCAAGGCAGCCAGCAGCGCGGACTACCAGGACGTCGAGTTCGTCGGCAAGAAGAAGGTCTTCGAGATCTCCGACGTCGCCGAGCTCGAGGCGCTGTGGGTCTCGCTCGCCGGGGCCGGGTTCCGCGGCAGGTTCGTGGTCCAGGAGCTCATCCCGGGCGACGACACCCAGATGCGGTCCATCACCGCCTACGTCGACAGTCGTGGGGTGGCGACCTTGCTCTGCTCGGCGCACGTGCTGCTCGAGGAGCACACGCCGTCGGGCCTCGGCAACCCGGCCGCGATGATCACGACCCGCATCGACCCGATGCTTGACCAGGCGCGGACGTTCCTCGCGGCCACGGGTTACACCGGCTTCGCCAACTTCGACGTGAAGGTCGACCCGCGGGACGGCTCGTTCCGCTTCTTCGAGGTCAACCCCCGCATCGGTCGCAACAACTACTACGTCACGGCCGCCGGAGCGAACCCGACCCGCTTCCTCGTCGACGACCGGGTCGAGGGGCTCGCCGTCGAGCCCGTCGTCGCGGACCGCGAGGTCCTCTACTCGATCCTGCCGCACCGGCTGCTGCTGCGGTACGTCCTGGATCCAGCGCTGTCGGCGAAGGTGCGGGGGCTGATCCGCGCGCACGCGGTGGCGCACCCGCTGCAGTACCGGCACGATGCGCTCCCGCGCCGACGTGCCTACGTGACGGCCGCGCTGCTCAACCAGGTCCGGAAGTTCCGCCGGTACTACCCCGAGGTCACGTCGACCGGGTTCTGAGGTCGGCCGGACGGGCTCGGCTGCGCGTCAGGCGGGCCCGGACTGCCGGGTCAGCCGAGCTCGCTGGTCCCGGCGTAGAGGTGCAGCACCGGCACCTGGAGAACCTCGCGGGCGCGCGACGCCCAGTCGGTGTGGAACGTGTCCTCAACCGCGTGCGGGTACGTCACCACCGCGACCTCGCGGACCCCGCCGACCGCGACCGCGGCACGCAGCGCCGGAAGGGGGTCGTCGTCGACGATCTCGCCCGTGGCTGTGCGCCCCGCCTCGGTGAACGCCGCGAGGCTCTCAGCGAGCTGGTCCGCAGCCGTGGCCTTGGCCTGCGTCGGGACCGGCTCGCGGCGGAGCACCGTGGCGAGCGCGTCGCGCAGCTCGCCCAGGCTCAGCTGGTCGACGAGCGAGACGAGCAGGTTGCGCGACGTGTCGGCGGGCACGAGGACCCGGTAGACGAGCGTCTCGTCGGGGTGCAGCGACACCAGGTTGGCGACGTCTGCGGAAGCGAGCGTGTCCTCGGTGAGGACCAGGATCGTGTCGGTCACGGGGTGAGCCTAGTGCCGCCGTCGACGGTGGGCAGCGCACCGAGCAGCCAGCGGGCCAGCAGGACGCCGTCGCAGTGGAGCAGGTGGGCGAGGCTGGCGGCGCGGGTCGGGTCGAGCCAGGCCGCGGTGTCGAGGATGCGCGCGGCAGGGCCGCCGACCAGCAGGGGGCTCGTCGTCAGGCACAGCTCGTCGACCGCATCGCTCGCCAGGAGCGACGCGAGCAGGTGCGGGCCACCTTCTGTGAGGACCCGCACGAGTCCGCGCGCCGCCAGTGCGGCGAGCGCGCGCCCGGGGTCGACCGTGAGGTCCCCGGCCTCGATGACCCGGTCGGCGCCGAGCCGCGCGCGCAGTGCAGGCAGGGCGGGGCTCGAGGACACGGTCAGGACCAGCGGGAGGTCGTCGCTGGCGAGAAGCTCAGGCGGGAGGACTCCCGACGCGGACACGACCGCGAGCTCGAGCCGGGCGGACTGTCCGCGGTCGGCCCGCCCGCCGGCGAGGGCGTCGGGCACGCGGAGGGATCGGTAGCGCTCGGCACGGGCTGTCCCGGCACCGATCAGGACCACGTCGGCCGCAGCGCGCAGCACGTCGAACACCCGGTGGTCCGCGTCGTTGTTGATCGACCCGGAGAGGTGGTCGGGACCTGTGACGGCACCGTCGACCGTGGCGACCATGTTGGCCCGGACCCACGCCGGGCGGGCGGCGCGCGGAGCGGGGTGCGCGTAGAGCGCGCCGAGCGACACCTCGGTCGGGTCGGGGACGAGGGGGTCGCGCCCCGCGGGCAGGAGGACGTCGAGGGTCGGTACCTGGCGGGGGGTTGCCATGCAGGTCAGGCTAACGGCCGGGCGCCGGAGCCGCCGGTCGGCAGGGTCGCGTGGTCAGAACGAGCCGCGTGGTCAGGACGGGCCGCGTTGTCAGGACGAGGTGCGGTAGGTGCCGGCGAGGGACTCGGCGAGCGCCACGACGGGTCCCACGACGACGACGGCGGGGGAGCGGACCGCGCGGGCCGCGGCGAGCTCGGCGATGTCCGCGAGGGTGCCGACCGTGGTGCGCTGGTCCGGCGTCGTGCCGCGCTCGATGACCGCCACGGGGGTCGTCGCCGCACGGCCCAGCTCGACGAGCAGTGCCGCGTGCTGCCTCAGTCGTGTGACCCCCATGAGAAGCACGAGCGTCCCGTCAAGACGCGCGAGCGTGGGCCAGTCCGGCGCGCCGTCGTGCGCCGAGACCACGGTCACCTGCCGGGACACGTTGCGGTGCGTCACGGGGATGCCGGCGGCCGCTGGGACGGCGAACGCGCTCGTGACGCCGGGGACGACCTCGACCTCGACGCCGGCAGCCAGGCACGCCAGCAGCTCCTCGCCGCCGCGCCCGAGCACGAACGGGTCGCCGCCCTTGAGCCGCACGACGCGACGGCCCGCCTGGGCGCGCTCGACGAGCACCGCGTTGATCTCGTCCTGGGTGATCGTGTGCGCGTCCGGCGACTTTCCGGCCTCGATGACCTCGACGTCGTCGTCCAGCCCGGCGAGGAGCTCGCGGGGCGCGAGCCGGTCCACGACGACGACGTCGGCCTGCGCGAGCAGCCGGCGCCCACGCGCCGTGATCAGTCCGGGGTCGCCCGGGCCGCCCCCGACGAGCGCGACCGATCCGGAGCCGGGCCGGCGGCGGCGGATCGGCAGGTCGCCCGTGTCGAGCAGCGTGGCCACGGCCGTGCGGATCGCCGCGGCTCGTCGCGGGTCGCCGCCGGCATTGACGGCGACCGTGATGTCCCCGGAGCGTGCAACGGCGGACGACCAGGCGCTCGAGGCGGACGGGTCGCCCGTCCGGATGCACCAGATCCGGGCGGCGTCGGCGTCCGCGGCGACCGAGTCGTCCGTCGCGGGCCGCCCGGTCGCGGTGTGCACGAGCCAGGCACCGTCGAGGTCACCGCGGTGGTAGCCGCGCGCGACGTGCTCGACCACCCCGGACCGGACGAGCTCTGCGAGGTCGTCGCTGAGCTCGGGCGAGACGACGCGGACCACCGCACCGGCGTCGAGCAGGGTGGTGGTCCGTCGCGTGGCCACCACGCCGCCGCCGACCACGACCACCGAGCGGCCGTGGAGGTCGAGCAGCAGCGGGTGGCGCACCGGACCGGCGTGGGTCTCACTCATCGCGCTTCACCGTCCGCCCGCGCCGGTCAGGCCGCGCGCGCGCAGCACCTTCCGCTCGAGCGGACCGAAGACGGCGAGCTCGATCGCCATGCCGACCGCGAAGATCAGGAGGATGGACGCGATGACGAGGGACATGTCGTTGGTCTGGCGGCCCAGGTCGAGAAGCTGGCCGAGGCCGGTACCGAGCTGCGGGGACGAGGAGATCAGCTCGGCGGCCATCAGGGAGCGCCACGCGAAGGCCCAGCCCTGCTTGAGCCCGGCGAGGAAGCCGGGGAGCGCGCCGGGCAGCAGGACGTACCGGATCCGGGTCCACCCGCTCGCGCCGAGCACCTGCCCGACGCGCAGGAACAGCGGGGGGACCTGGTCGACGCCGGCGAGCAGCCCGTTGACGATCGAGGGGACCGCGCCGAGCAGGACGACCGTGAAGATCGCGGCGTTGCTCAGCTGGAACCAGATGAGCGCGGCCGGCACCCACGCGACCGACGGGAGCGACTGCAGGCCCGAGATGATCGGCCCCAGGGCCCGCCGCAGCAGGGGGATGGTCGCCATCGCGGTGCCCAGCAGCACGCCGACGACGACCGAGATCACGAACCCCAGGCCGCCGCGCTCCAGGCTGAGCGCGACCGCCCGGATCCCTGAGCCGTCCTGGGCCGCGACGACGAGAGCGGTCCACACGTCGGCCGGGCTCGGCAAGGCGTACGACGGCTTCAGCCTGGCAAGGGCGACCGCCTGCCAGACCCCGCCGAACACCAGGACGGCCGTGGCGGTCGGCCAGAAGGTGCGCCAGGCAGCGCGCGTCCTGCTCGCCGGAACGGGTGCGACGAGCGAGTCGAGCGCGTCGAGGCCCGCCTCGAGGGCGCGGACGTCGCTCGGAGCAGTGTCAGCGGCCATGGCGGACGATCTCCCGTCGCAGGTGCTCGGTGATCTCGGTCGAGAGGTCGCCGACGGCTGGGTCCTCGATCCGCCTGGGCTGCGGGATCCCGACTGACCACTCGCGGACGACGCGACCGGGCCGGGAGGACAGGAGCACGACGCGCTGCGCGAGACGGACGGCCTCGCGCACGTTGTGCGTCACGAACACGACCGAGAGGCCGGTCTCCTGCCAGATGCGGGTCAGCTCGTCGTGCATGACGTCGCGCGTGATCGCATCGAGGGCCGCGAACGGCTCGTCCATGAGCAGGACGCGGCCCTCCTGGGCCAGGGCTCGGGCCAGCGCGACACGTTGGCGCATGCCCCCCGAAAGCTCGTGGACGCGCTTGGCCGCGGCGCCGTCGAGATGGACGAGGTCGAGCAGCCGGCGGGCCTCGTCCGCACGTGCGCCGCGTGGCACCCCACGCAGGCGCAGGGCGAGCTCGACGTTCTGGCCGGCGTCGAGCCACGGGAACAGGGCGGGCTCCTGGAACATCAGGGCGGGGCGCCCGGCGGCGACCTCGACCGTCCCCGAGGTGGGCGCGTCGAGCCCCGCGATGATCGACAGCAGCGTGGACTTCCCGCAGCCCGACGCCCCGACGAGGCACACGAACTCGCCAGGGGCCACCGTCAGGTCGATCCGGTCCAGCACGGGAGGTCGGCTCGTGTCGCCGAAGTCCTTGGACACCTGCTCGAGGCGCACGGCCGCCGGCGGGCGCGGGTCGCCGTGCGTGGACAGGTCGGCGGGGAGCGTCGGGGTGTCCGTCCGGGTCGCGGTCATCGCTACTCCGTCCCGAGCCCGGCAGCCGACACGGGCGGCTGCCCGTGCGCCCGCAGGACCTCGTTGAGGGGGGTCAGGTCGTAGAGGCCGTGCAGGTCGACCTTGCCGGACACGCCGACCTGGGCCGCGTGGTCGGCGGACGTCTGGATCGAGCTGGCGACCGGGTCGTTCGTGATCGTCAGGTTCGACCAGGCACGGTCGAGGACCTCCGGGCTGAGCTTCTTGGAGGTCAACGCCTCGATCGCGTCGTTCGCCTGCGTCCTGGCCTCGGCGTCGTGCGCGGTGATCCAGTCGGTCGTCGCCAGCTGCGCCTCGAGGAGCTTGGCGACGGTGCCCGGGTACTTCGTGAGGAACTCGGTGCGCACGACGAGGTTCGTCGTGACGAACTGCGCGCCCGGCCACAGGTCCGCCTCGTCGACGAGCACGTGCGCGCCGCCGTCGACCACGAGACGTGACGCCCACGGCTCGGGGACCCATGCGCCGTCGAGCGTGCCCTGCTTGAACAGGTCGAGCGTCTGGGCGTTCTCCTGCGGCACGATGTCGACGTCGTTCTGGCCGCCCTTGACCGACGTCTGCAACCCGTTCGACCTCAGCCATGCGCGCAGCGCGACGTCCTGGGTGTTGCCGAGCTGCGGCGTCGCGATGGTCGTGCCGCGCAGGTCAGCGACCGAGGTGATCCCGTCGCGCACGACGAGCTGGGCGCCGCCCGACGTCGCGCCCGCGACGATCCGGATCGCCTCGCCGTCGGACTTGGCAAACGCGTTGATCGACGGGTTCGGGCCGATGTACGCGGCGTCTATCCCGCCGCCGAAGATCGCCTCGACCGCGGCCGGACCGGCGTTGAAGATCTGCGTCGTGAGCCTCGTCCCGCCGAGCGCGGAGGCGAACGTGCCGTTCGCGACGCCGATGAGCGGGATCGCGTGGGTGATGTTCGCGAAGTACCCGAGGCGCAGCTCAGGCGCCTCGGCGGTCGACACCGCAGACGCCCCAGCGGTCGTGGGTGCCGTCGCCGCCTGACCGGAGGAGGCGCACGCGGTGAGGCTCAGCGCGGCGAGCGCCGCGAGCGTTCCGACGACGACGGCGCGACGGCGGGCGGGGGACGGGGGGTGCGATGACATGGGTGGTTCCTCTCGGCCGAGCAGGGGATGACGGACGCGTCTCCTACCGCGCGTGACATCGCCCTGGCTCGTCCGAGGTGGCCACGAGGACCGACGGGCCGACCATGCCCGCGGCGAGCGTCGAGCCGTCCGACTGGTCGACCAGGAGGAACACGCCCGTGCGACGGTGCTCGGCGTAGGCGTCGAGCACGACGGGCTCGGCGAGGCGTACGTGCACCGTGCCGATCTCGTTGAGCGCGAGGGTCGTCGCGCCCTCGTCGACCGTCAGGGTGTCGATGTCGAGGCGGGACCCGACGCCGCGCACGAGGCCCCGGACCGTCCTGGTGCCGATCCGCACGAGCACGCGGGCGCCGAGCACGGGCGCGCGCTCGGACAGCCAGCACACCGTGCCGACGAGGTCAGCTCCGGTCACGGTCGGTGCATCCGCGGGCGCGAGCACGTCGCCCCGGGACACGTCGAGGTCGTCCTCGAGCCGGAGCGTCACGGACTGCGGCGCGAACGCCTGGGTGAGCTCACCGTCGGCGGTGTCGATCCCGACCACGCGCGTGCGGCCCCCGGCAGGGAGCACGACGACCTCGTCGCCGACACGGACGACACCGGACGCCACGCGACCGGCGTACCCGCGGTAGTCGGGGTGCTCCGCCGTCCGGGGCCGGATGACGACCTGGACAGGGAACCGGAACGCCTCGGTCGTCGGGTCGCGGTCGACCGGCACGTCCTCGAGGTGCTCCAGCAGCGTCGGACCGTCGTACCAGGGCGTGCGGCTCGACGCGTCGACGACGTTGTCGCCCTCGAGCGCCGACAGCGGGATCGCCTGCACGTCGCGCACGCCCAGGTCGGCCGCGTAGCGCGCGAAGTCGGCGGCGATGTCTCGGAACGTCGCCTCGTCGAAGCCGACGAGGTCCATCTTGTTGACGGCGAGCACGATGTGCGGGACACGCAGCAGAGCGGCGATCGCCGCGTGGCGACGGGTCTGCTCGAGGACCCCCTTGCGGGCGTCCACCAGGACGATCGCGAGCTCGGCGGTCGACGCCCCCGTCACCATGTTGCGCGTGTACTGCACATGCCCCGGGGTGTCCGCGAGCACGAACGCGCGGGTGGCCGTGGAGAAGTACCGGTACGCGACGTCGATCGTGATGCCCTGCTCGCGCTCGGCCCGTAGCCCGTCGGTGAGGAGGGCCAGGTCGACGACAGCCCCGCCGCGGGCGACGCTCGCCCGCTCGACCGCGGCGAGCTGGTCGGCGAGGACCGACTTGGTGTCGTAGAGGAGCCGGCCGATGAGCGTGCTCTTGCCGTCGTCGACCGATCCGGCAGTGGCCAGCCGGAGCAGGTCGCGTTCGTGGTGCTGGGTCGTGCCCATCAGAAGTACCCCTCGCGCTTGCGATCCTCCATGGCAGCCTCCGACGCTCGGTCGTCGGCACGGGTCGCCCCGCGTTCGGTGAGCCGGCTCGCCGCGACCTCGACGATCACGTCGTCGACGGTCAGGGCGCGGGACTCGACGGCACCCGTGCAGCTCATGTCGCCGACCGTGCGGTACCGCACGGTCCGCCGCTCGACGCTCTCGGTCCCGCGCGGTCCGCCCCAGTCGCCCGGTGCGAGCCACATCCCGTCGCGCAGGAACACCGGGCGCTCGTGCGCGTAGTAGATCGTCGGGAGATCGATGCTCTCGCGCTCGATGTAACGCCAGACGTCGAGCTCGGTCCAGTTCGACAGCGGGAACACCCGGACATGCTCGCCCGGGCTGTGCCGACCGTTGTACAGGTCCCACAGCTCGGGGCGCTGGCGTCGCGGGTCCCACTGGCCGAGCTCGTCGCGCAGCGAGAACACACGCTCCTTGGCGCGCGCCTTCTCCTCGTCGCGGCGCCCGCCGCCGAACACCGCGTCGAACCGGTGGGTCGTGATCGCGTCGAGCAGGGGGACCGTCTGCAGCGCGTTGCGCGAGCCGTCGGGGCGTTCGCGCACCGAGCCCGCGTCGATCGCGTCCTGCACGCTCGCGACGACGAGCCGCAGGCGGTGCTCAGCCACGACGGCATCGCGGTAGTCGATCACCTCGGGGAAGTTGTGGCCCGTGTCGACGTGCAGCAGCGTGAACGGGACTGGCGCCGGCCAGAACGCCTTCCGCGCGAGGTGCAGCATCACGACGGAGTCCTTGCCGCCGCTGAAGAGCACGACGGGGCGCTCGAACTCGCCGGCGACCTCCCGGAAGATGTGGATGGCCTCGGCCTCGAGCGTCTCGAGCTGGGTGAGCCTGCGGGGCGCCGTGGCGGCGCGGGCATCGGTCACGGTGGTCTCCGTCGTCATGTGTGCAATCCGCATTCCGTCTTGTCCAGGCCGGCCCAGCGTCCGGCCCGGGGGTCCTCGCCCGGCGCGACCGCGCGGGTGCACGGTGCGCACCCGATCGACGTGTACCCGAGCTGGCGCAGGGGGTTGAGCAGGACGCCGTGCTCGGTGACGTAGGCGTCGACGTCGTCCTGGGTCCAGGCCGCGAGCGGGTTGAGCTTGACCTTGGCGCGCTTGCCGTCCCAGCCGACGACCGCGATGTCGGTGCGCGTCGGGGCGTCCTCCCGGCGCATGCCCGTGACCCAGGCGCGGTACGGCGCGAGCCCGCGTTCGAGCGGCTCGACCTTGCGCAGGGCGCAGCACAGGTTCGGGTCCCGGTCGTGGAGCCGGGGGCCGTGCTCGGCGTCCTGCTCCGCGACCGTCCGCAGCGGCAGGATCGTGCGCAGCGTGATGTCGGTCGTCTCGGCGTACGCGTCGCGCGTCCCGATGGTCTCCGCGAAGTGGTACCCGGTGTCGAGGAAGATCACGTCGACCCCGGGGACCGCCCGCCCGGCCAGGTGGACGAGAACCTCGTCGCCCATCGAGGACGCGACGACGAGCCCGGGCCCGAACGTCTCACCGGCCCACGCCAGCACGTCGAACGGGTGCGCGCCCTCGAGGGCCGCGCCCTGGGCGGCGACGATCGCCCGCAGAGCGACCTCGTCGTCCAGCCGGGCGCTCATGAGCGCACCGCCAGGCCGATGAAGCGGACCGCGAAGACGCGGGTGCACGCGCGGCACTCCCACTCGCCGTGGCGCTCGCCCGCGGGGCGCAGGTCCTCACCGGCGCAGTACGGGCAGTAGTACGCCGTGACGCGCTCCCCGGAGCCGGTGACGTCGGCGCCGCTCATGCGAGCTCCGCCTCGTCGGCGCGCAGCGCCCACTGCGCGAACGCCTCGTCGTCGGCGCGCTGGGCCGCGAACCGCGTCGCGACCCGCTCGACGTAGTCGGGCAGCTCCTCTGCGGTGATCCGCAGCCCGCGCACCGTCCGGCCGAGCTGGCCGTCGATGCCGAGCGCGCCCCCGAGGTGGACCTGGAAGCCCTCGTCGCCGCCTGCCAGCACCCCCTTGAGGCCGATGTCCGCGACCTGGATCCGCGCGCACGAGTTGGGGCACCCGTTGAGGTTGATGGTGAGCGGGTGCTCGAACGTCGGGAGCCGCCGCTCGAGCTCGTCGACGAGGGCTGCGCCGCGCGCCTTGGTCTCGACGATCGCCAGCTTGCAGAACTCCAGGCCCGTGCAGGCCATCGTGCCGCGTCGGAACGTCGAGGCGCCGGTGACCTCAAGACCGAGCTGCTCGAGCCCGGCGACCAGGTCGTCGACCCGGTCGGCCGCGACGTCGAGCACGACGACCTTCTGCTCGACCGTGAGACGGACGCGGTCGCTCCCGGCCCGCTCGGCGAGGTCGACGAGGGACGTGAGCATCGGCCCGCTGACCCGCCCGACCGTCGGCGCCGCGCCGACGTAGAAGCGTCCGTCGCGCTGCGGGTGGACGCCGACGTGGTCGCGCCGACCGAGCGGTGGCGCCGGAGGCTCTGGACCGTCGTCGAGGCGCCTGCCCAGGTACTCCTGCTCGAGCACGTCGCGGAACACCGCGGCGCCCCAGTCGGCGACCAGGAACTTCAGGCGCGCACGGTTGCGCAGACGGCGGTAGCCGTAGTCGCGGAAGATGCCGATGACGCCCTCCCACACCTCGGGCACCGCGTCGATCGGGACCCAGGCGCCGAGGCGGACGGCGAGCATCGGGTTGGCCGCGAGAGCCCCACCGACCCACAGGTCGAAGCCCGGGCCGAGCTCGGGGTGCACGACGCCGACGAACGAGACGTCGTTGATCTCGTGGACGACGTCGTGGTGCGGCGAGCCGCTGATCGCGGTCTTGAACTTGCGTGGCAGGTTCGAGAAGGCAGGGTCACCGATGTACCGGCGGTGGATCGCCTCGATCGCGGGTGTGCCGTCGATGATCTCGTCGGCGGCGACCCCGGCGACGGGTGAGCCGAGGATGACGCGCGGCACGTCGCCGCACGCCTCCTGCGTCGTCAGCCCGACGGCCTCGAGCCGGCGCCAGATCTCCGGCACGTCCTCGATGCGCACCCAGTGCAGCTGGATGTTCTGGCGGTCCGTGATGTCGGCCGTGCCGCGGGCGAGCTCGGTCGAGATCTCGCCGATGACGCGGAGCTGGCGCAGCGTCAGCCGTCCGCCGTCGCAGCGGACCCGCAGCATGAAGTACTCGTCGTCCAGCTCGTGCGGCTCGAGCGTCGCGGTCCGGCCGCCGTCGATCCCGGGCCGGCGCTGGGTGTACAGCCCCCACCAGCGCATGCGCCCCCGCAGGTCCTCGCCCGGGATCGACGCGAAGCCGTCCCGGGAGTACACGGACTCGATGCGGGCGCGCACGTTGAGGCCGTCGTCGGCGGCCTTGAGCTCCTCGTTGCCGTTGAGCGGCGTCCGGTCGCCGAAGGCCCACTGGCCTTCGTTCCTGGTCGCTCGTGGTGCGATGCGGGTGTGCGCCATCAGCGCTACCTCCGGGGGTCGTGGACCCACGGTCACATCACGGCGCCAGGGGCGGTCTCCATGAAGGTGACCGCGCGCCCGGTGACGGGTGTGGGGCGGTCAGTCGACCCGCTGGCAGCAGCAGACGCAGCTCGCCGCGGGGTCGCCACAAGGGAGACACCACCCGGAGACCGCGGTCATCAGCACGCGCTCAGGCTGACACACCCGTCCGAGGCATGAAACCACCCATCCGCATGATGAGACGAAGGTCCCGAGTCGGCGGACCGTCCCGGGTGTACCCGACGCAGCAAGCCGCCCGACGTAGGCTGGTCGATCGTGACCGAGCCGGCGACCGCAGCCAACCCGTCGGCGACCTCGCTGACCGCACGGCACCCCGTCGTCCCGGTCGACCGGCTGCTCGCCGAGCTCGTCCCGCCGCGGCTGTTCGTCACTGCGTCCTTCGACTCGTACCGTCCCGACCCCGCCCATCCCAGCCAGCAGCACGCCGTCACACGGCTGCGGCAGGTGGCGGCCGACGTCGCGGCAGGGGAGCAGCGCTCATGGTGGCGCCCGCGGCGCCGCCGAGCAGCCCCCGCGGTCTACCTCGACGGGGGCTTCGGCGTCGGCAAGACCCATCTGCTCGCGGCCCTCGCGCACGCGACAGGCTCCGGGACAGCCGCGGGCACGGGCGCCGCGTACGGCACGTTCGTCGAGTACACGAACCTGGTCGGCGCGCTGGGGTTCCTGCCGACCGTCGAGGCGCTCGCCGCGCACCGGATCGTGTGCATCGACGAGTTCGAGCTCGACGACCCGGGCGACACGGTGCTCGTCACTCGTCTCCTGCGCGAGCTCGCGGACCGCGGCGTGGCGGTCGCGGCCACGTCGAACACCCTTCCGGGCTCCCTCGGCGAGGGCAGGTTCGCCGCCGAGGACTTCCTCCGGGAGATCCAGGCGCTCGCGGCGCGCTTCGAGGTGCTCCGCGTCGACGGCGACGACTACCGGCACCGGGCGGTCGTCACGGACGCCCCGGGGCTGCCCGACGTGGCGGTGCGGACCTCGGCGAGCCTGGTGCCCGGCGCGACGATCGACCCGTTCGTCGACCTCCTGGCGCACCTCGCGACGGTGCATCCGAGCCGGTACGGCGCTCTGCTGGACGGCGTGACCCTCGTGGCCCTGACCGGCGTGGGAACGATCCACAGCCAGGACGTCGCGCTGAGGTTCGTGGTCCTGGTCGACCGGCTCTACGACCGCGACGTCCCCGTGGTGCTCGGCGGCGCGGGGGAGCAGCAGCTCTTCACCCCCGAGATGCTTGCGGGCGGCTACCGCAAGAAGTACTACCGCGCGCTGTCGCGGCTCGGCGCACTGACCGGGGCGGGCCGCGCGATGCTCGCCACGTGAGCGCGCCCGGGATCCCCCGGTCGCGCGCAGCCGTGCGTCAGGGCTGCTGAGCGTCGAGCCGCGCCATCTCGGCGGCGACGTCGAAGTCGGCCGGCGGCCAGCGCAGGTCGAGACCCTTGAACGCGTGCGTGAGGAGCTCGGTCACCGCGAGGCGCGCGTACCACTTGCGATCGGCCGGCACGACGAACCAGGGCGCGACGTCGGTCGACGTCCGGTCGAACACCGCCTGGTACGCCTCGGCGTACTTCGGCCAGAGCAGACGCTCGTCGAGGTCCCCGGGGTTGTACTTCCAGTACTTGTCGGACCGTTCGAGGCGCTCGCGCAGACGCCTCTTCTGCTCGACCGGCGAGACCATGAGCGCGACCTTGACGATCGTGGTGCCGCTTGCCACGACCCGGGCCTCGAAGTCGTTGATCTCGTCGTAGCGCGCGCCCCAGACGTCGGGCGTCACGAGGTCGTGGACGCGGACGACGAGCACGTCCTCGTAGTGCGACCTGTCGAACACGCCGAGCTTGCCCGGCTGCGGCAGGGCGTTCTGGATCCGCCAGAGGTACGGGTGCTTGCGTTCCTCCTCGGTGGGCACGCCGAAGGCCCTGAGCTGCACGCCCTGCGGGTCGACCATGCCGACCACGTGCCGGACGATCCCTCCCTTGCCTGCGGTGTCCATGCCCTGCAGCACGAGCAGCACGGACCTGGTCCCCCCGGAGCGACCCTCCGCGAACAGGCGCTCCTGCATCGCCGACATCAGGACACCCCGTCGAGCCAGGTGCGCCTCGGCGTGCTTCGACCTCCCGTCCCAGCCGGGCTTGCCGGTGGGGTCGAAGTCGGCCAGCCGGAAGCCCGTGGACACTCGCAAGACGTCGTGGGCGGGCGTGGTCCAGCGGTTGGACGTGGACACGGGGACCTCCTTGCCGCGGTGGTCGATCGAGCCCGACCCTACCCAGGGTGCGCGAAGGCTGCGCCTCGAACGGCCGGGAGGTGTGCGCGGCGGGGCGTGGGCCCTGGGTACGGCTCAGGCCAGGACGGCGACGCTGCGGGCCGGCATCGCGATGGTCGACCCCGCCGGGTCGGCGGGCTCCCACGCGGCGCGCACCGCGAGCGCACTCGAGGTGCGCAGCGGCACCCGCCGGGGCTCGTGGGCGAGGTTGCACACGATCCTGGCGTCGCCACGCTCGACGACGACCCAGCTGGGCCGGTCGTCGTCGTCGAACCGGACCGCCGTGGCTGCGAGGTCGCCTGCCGCGAGGTCGGGGATCTCGCGCCGGAGCTCGACGAGCGCGCGGTACCACGCGAGCATCCGGGCGTGCTCGGGCTGGGTGGTCTCGGACCACACGAGCCGGCTGCGTTCGAACGTCGCCGGGTCCTGAGGGTCGGGGACCTTCTGGTCGTCGTCGGCCGCCCCCCGACCGTCTGGGTGATCGTGTCCCGCGAACTCGGCGCGTCGGCCCTCGCGCACCGCCTGGGCGAGATCCGGGTCGGTGTAGTCGGTGAAGAACTGCCACGGGGTGCGGGTTCCCCACTCCTCGCCCATGAAGAGCATCGGGGTGTACGGGGACAGCAGGACGAGGGCCGCCTCGATGGCGAGCGCGCCGGCGTCGAGCGTCGCGGCGGGCCGGTCCCCCTGGGCTCGGTTGCCGACCTGGTCGTGGTCGGAGGCGAACACGACGAACCGGTGCCCGTCGGTGCCGCGCGGGACCTGGCGCCCCCACGGGCGTCCACGGAACGCCGAGTACGTGCCGTCGTGGACGAAGGCCCTGGTCAGGGCCGTCCGCAGGGTCGCCGCCGTACCGAAGTCGGCGTAGTAGCCCTGCCGCTCGCCCGTCACGAAGGCGTGGATCGCGTGGTGCACGTCGTCCGACCACTGGGCGGTCATGCCGTGGCCGCCCGCAGCGGTCGGGGTGATGGTGGCGGGGTCGTTGAGGTCGGACTCCGCGATGAGGGACAGTGGCCGTCGGAGCTCGGTGGCGAGCACCGCGACCTCGTCGGACAGCTGCGCCAGGATGTGCAGCTCCGAGTCGTCGACGAGCGCGTGCACCGCGTCGAGCCGCAGGGCGTCGACGTGGAAGTCGCGGAACCACCGCAGGGCGCTGTCGCAGATCCACCGACGCACCTCGGCGCAGCCCGGCCCGTCGAGGTTGGCCGCGGCTCCCCACGGTGTCTCGTGCGCGCCGGTGAAGTAGGGCCCGAACGTCGACAGGTAGTTGCCTTCGGGGCCAAGGTGGTTGTGCACGACGTCGAGGCACACGCCCAGCCCGCGAGCGTGCGCGGCGTCGACGAGCTCCTGGAGCGCGGCGGGCCCGCCGTACGGCTCGTGCACGGTGAACAGGCCCACGCCGTCGTAGCCCCAGCCGTGCGCGCCGTCGAACGCCGCGATCGGCATGAGCTCGAGGACGTCCACCCCGAGCGCGACGAGGTGGTCGAGCCGGCCGATGGCGGCCCGGAGGGTGCCCTGCGGCGTGAAGGTCCCCACGTGGAGCTCGTAGAGGACGCGTCCTCGCACGTCGATCCCGCGCCAGGCGTCGTCCGACCAGCTGAACGCGGCCGGGTCGAAGACGCGACTGGGGCCGTGCACGCCCGTCGGCTGCCACGCGCTGCGCGGGTCGGGACGGGGCGGCGACCCGTCGACGGTGAAGGCGTAGTCGGTACCTGCCGCGAGGTCGACGTCGGCGGCCCACCAGCCGTCGCGGTCAGGGCTCAGCGACCGTCGGTCGTCCCCGAGCACCAGCTCGACGTCGCGGGCGTCCGGCGCCCACACGCGGGGGATCACCGCTCAGTCCGTCGCGCGCACGAGCAGGGCGACCGGGAGGCGGTCGAGCAGCGGTGCGATCTCTTGGACGCCGCCCACGACGGCGCGGTTCGTCAGCACGTCGTGCCACTCGCCGTCGGGCAGCGCGACCGTGTGGTCCGCCCACCCACCGAGCCGTTCGAGCGTGATCGCGAGGCGGGTCGCGAGGACCACGACAGCCGCCTCGCGGCCCACGCTGCGCGCGTAGCTGAGCGTGTGGCCGGACGAGTGGGCGAGCGGGCGGAACCCCGCCTCGGGGCCGATGAACGCCTCGGGAAGGTCACGGCGCGTGCGCAGCGCGCGCGACGTGACGAGCAGCTTCTCGTCGGCGAGGTCGCGGGGACCCGCCCCCTCGTCGAGACGAGCGAGCCGGGCGGCGAGGGGCCCGACGTCCACGGCACGCCGGTTGTCGGGGTCGACGAGCGCGACCGCGGGGACCTCGGTGCCCTGGTACACGTCGGCGACGCCCGGCAGCGTGAGCTGGACGAGCTTGGTACCGAGGGTTGCGGCACGGACCGCGGTCCGCGTCCGCAGCTCCCAGGCGGCGAGCAGGTCGACCGCGCGGTCGTCGCCGAGCACCCGACGGGCCGTGGTGAGGACTGCGGCCTCGTACGCCGCGTCGGGCTCCGTCCAGGTCGTGCGGGACTTCGCCTCCCGGATGGCCTTCGTGAGGTACTCGGTGAGTCGGTCCTCGGACAGCGGCCCGTCGGGCGTCCAGGTGCCGGCGAGCGTCTGCCACACGAGGTTCGCGGTGCGGCCGTCGAGCAGCGCGCTGCGGTACGGCGCGCTGGTGGCGCGCAGCCGGTCCACGAGGGTCGACCACTCGACGGCCACCTCGCTGAGGACACCCATGCGGGTCCGGGTGTCCTCGCTGCGCTTGGTGTCGTGCGTCGACAGGGTCGTCATGCCGAGCGGGGCCTGCGCCTGCTGGCGAGCCGCCCAGGCCGAGAGCTCGGTGGGGGTGAGCGCGAAGCGGGCGGGCTCGCCGCCGACCTCGCAGAGTCCGACGAGGTGCGTCCAGCGGTAGAACGCGGTGTCCTCGACGCCCTTGGCCATGACGGCTCCGCACGTCTGCTGGAACCGGACCACGAGCTCGTCACGCACCGGGCTGCGGGTGCGGCCTGCGCTCCCGGCCTCGCGCCCGAGGAGCAGGTCGACGAGCACGGACATGGTCGCGGCGCGCTCGGGCGGGAGCCGGTTCGCGGCGATCCGGGCGGCGGACTCCAGGACGTCGATCGACGCGGTCGGCAACGGGTCCCCGGGCACGACGTACGCGCGGTAGCGGTCGAACGCGACGAGCAGCTCGACGAGGCAGTCGTGCACCGACCGCCACGTGTGGTCGCGCAGGCGCAGGTCGTCGTGGCAGATCCCGGCCGCGAGCTCGGTCAGGCGGTGCACCTCGGCATACAGCGCCCCGTCGACCATCTCGCGCTTGGCCGAGTCGACGATGGCAGGCAGCGCGTCGGACGTGTCACCCGTCAAGCGGTGCATGACGGCCCCCAGCACCGCGGCGCCGCCAGGGTCGATGAAGGTCTGCTGCACGCGCCACAGCGCCTCGTACCCGGTCGTGCCGGCGGTCTCCCAGTCGGTCGGGAGCTCCTCGTCCCCCTCGAGGATCTTCTCGACGACGACCCACGCGCCACCCGTGCGCTCGTGCAGTCGCGTGAGATAGCCGGCTGGGTCGGTCAGGCCGTCGGGGTGGTCGATGCGCAGGCCGTCAAGCGTGCCGTCCGCGAGCAGACCGAGCACGAGCTCGTGGGTCGCGTCGAAGACTGCCGGGTCCTCGACGCGGATCGCCACGAGGGTGCCGACGTCGAAGAACCGCCGGTAGTTGAGCTCCTCGTCGGCGACCCGCCAGTACGCGAGCCGGTAGTGCTGCCGCTCGAGCAGCTCCGCGAGGGGGAGCTGCTCGGTGCCGGGGCGCACCGGGAACACGTGGTCGGCGTATCGAAGGACGGTGATGGGCGCCTCGCCGGCACCGGGGACGACCATCTCGTCGAGCGTCAGCTCGCCACCAGCGAGGACCGCCCCGATCCGGTCCGCGAGCACCGGCATCAGCACGGCGCCGTCGCCGGCGGACCAGTCGACGTCGAACCACGAGGCGAACGGTGAGTCCGGCCCGTCGGCGAGCACCGACCACAGCGCGCGGTTGTGCCAGACCGGTGTGGGCACGGCCATGTGGTTCGGCACGATGTCGAGGACGAGGCCGAGCCCGGCGGCGTGCGCCGTCGCGGCGAGCCGGCGCAGCGCGGGCAGGCCACCGATCACGGGGGAGATCTCGTCGTGGTCGACGACGTCGTACCCGTGCGTCGACCCGGGCGCCGCGCGCAGCACGGGGGACAGGTACAGGTGGGTGACGCCGAGTGTGGCCAGGTACGGCACGCGTGCCGCGGCATCGTCCAGCGTGAGCTCGGGTCCGAGCTGCAGCCGGTACGTCGAGACGGGAACGGCCCGTCCCTCGCCGACCAGACGTCGGGCCGCTGTCGCCTGGCGCGGCTCGCTCATGCGCCCGGGCTCGGCGCGGCCGCCGGGGTGCCGGCCAGCGTCCGTGCGGTCTCCACAGGTGGCCGGGTCAGCATGACGAGCGAGTGGTGCTCGAGCACCAGCGAGGCGCCCGCCGCGAACTTCTGACCCTCCTCGACCAGTGAGTCGGTGTCGAGCAGCGCCGTCCAGTCGGCGCCGTACTCGGCGTCGGGCAGCGCGAAGGTCGCGGGCTCCGGCTGGGCGTTGTAGAGGACCAGGAAGCTGTCGTCGACGATCGGTTCGCCGCGCAGGTCCGGCTCGCCGATCGCCTCGCCGTTCAGGAACACCATGACCGCTCGCGCCTGCTCGGCGAGCCAGGACGCGCTCGACATGTGCGTCCCGTCCGGCGCGAACCAGGCGATGTCGCGCAGGTCGGACTCACCGCCGTGGTCGGGGTCGCCGGCGAAGAACCGGCGACGGCGCAGCGCGGGGTGCTCGCTCCGGATCCGGAAGACGCTCTGCGTGAACTCGAGGAGCGCGGACCGGTCCTCGTCGAGGTCCCAGTCGACCCACGTGAGCTCGTTGTCCTGGCAGTAGCCGTTGTTGTTGCCGTCCTGCGTCCGGCCGAGCTCGTCGCCGTGGGCGAGCATCGGCACACCCTGCGAGAACATCAGCGTGGCGATCAGGTTGCGCTGCTGACGCGCCCGGAGCTTGCGGATGGCGGGGTCGGTCGTCGGTCCCTCCGCCCCGCAGTTCCAGGACCGGTTGAAGCTCTCGCCGTCGTGGTTGCCCTCGCCGTTCGCGTCGTTGTGCTTCTCGTTGTACGACACGAGGTCGGCGAGCGTGAAGCCGTCGTGGGCGGTGACGAAGTTCACCGAGGCGATGGGCCGCCGGCCCGTGTGCTCGTAGAGGTCGGACGATCCCGTCAGCCGGCTCGCGAACTCCGCGAGCGTCGACGGCTCGCCGCGCCAGAAGTCCCGCACCGTGTCCCGGTAGCGACCGTTCCACTCCGACCACAACGGCGGGAACCCGCCGACCTGGTACCCGCCGTCCCCGAGGTCCCACGGCTCGGCGATGAGCTTGACCTGCGAGATCAAGGGGTCCTGCTGGACGATGTCGAAGAACGCGGAGAGCCGGTCCACCTCGTGGAACTGCCGGGCCAGGGTCGCCGCGAGGTCGAACCGGAACCCGTCGACGTGCATCTCGCTGATCCAGTACCGCAACGAGTCCATGATCATCTGCAGCACGTGCGGCGAGCGCATGAGCAGCGAGTTGCCCGTGCCCGTCGTGTCGAAGTAGTGGGCCTGGTCGTCGTCGACGAGCCGGTAGTAGCTCGCGTTGTCCAGACCCCGGAACGACAGCGTCGGCCCGAGCTCGTTGCCCTCGGCGGTGTGGTTGTACACGACGTCGAGGATGACCTCGATGTTCGCCGCGTGCAGCGCCTTGACCATGGCCTTGAACTCCTGCACCTGCTGGCCCGGTCCCGCGTAGGCGGCGTACCCGTTGTGCGGAGCGAAGAACCCGATCGTGTTGTAGCCCCAGTAGTTCGACAGACCCTTCTTGACGAGCGTGGGGTCGTTGACGAACTGGTGCACCGGCATGAGCTCGATCGCTGTGACGCCCAGCGTGGTGAGGTGCTCGATCACGGCCGGGTGCGCGAGGGCCGCGTAGGTGCCCCGCAGCTCCTCGGGGACGCCGGGGTGCAGCTTCGTGAGACCGCGCACGTGCGCCTCGTAGATGACGCTGTCGTGGTACTCGTGCTGCGGCGGGTGGTCGTGACCCCAGTCGAAGAACGGGTTCACGACGACCGACGTCATGGTGTGCCCGGCCGAGTCCTCGTCGTTGCGCGTGCCGGGCGCCCCGAACTGGTACGAGAACAGTGCCTGGTCGCCGTCGATCTGTCCGTCGACCGCCTTGGCATACGGGTCGAGCAGCAGCTTGGCGGGGTTGCAGCGGTGGCCCTTGGCGGGGTCGTACGGTCCGTGGACGCGGTACCCGTAGCGCTGACCGGGCTGCAGCGCGGGCACGTAGCCGTGCCAGACGTAGGCGTCGACCTCCGGCAGGTCGACGCGTTCCTCGGTGCCGTCCTCGGCGATGAGGCACAGCTCGACGCGCTCGGCGACACCCGAGTAGACCGCGAAGTTGGTGCCGGTTCCGTCGTAGGTCGCGCCGAAGGGGTAAGGACGTCCAGGCCAGATGCGCATCCGCTCAGCCTGCCAGCACTTGGCTGCCGCGGACACCGCAACGCAGGTGTGATGTCACGCGTGCCGTGCGCGGCGGCGGCCGAGGACGGCGGAGATCGCGTCGCTCATGAGGTCGACACCCTTGAGCGTGCTGGTCTCCGCCGGCCCGCGGACCGTGCGCCGCCCGGTCTCGTCGGAGAGCTGTGACGCGCCGCCGTCGGGGCCCAGGGGAAGCACGATCCGCTCAGGCGCCGGGGCGTAGGTCGCCGACGGTGCGCGTCCCTCGACGAGGTCGCGGATGTTCGTCGCGACCACCTCGGCGTGCGCACGCGCCGAGCTGGCCCGCTTGGTCTCGCGGACGTCGGTGATGTCCCCGATCGCGAAGACCCGCTCGTGGCCGACGACGGACATGGCCGACGTCACACTCAGCGTCCCGTCCTCGTGCCGCCCGCGCGCCAGGTCGCCGTCGAGGTAGTCGGTCATCGGGCGCGACCCGTAGCAGCGGAACCAGATGTCGGCGTCGATGTCGAGGCCGTTCGTGGTCTGGACGGTGAACGGCGCGAAGGTCCCGACGTCGACCGGGGGCAGGTAGCCGAGCCGCGAGTCGAGCACGATCCGGACGCCGCGGTCGTCGAGCTGGCTGCGCACCGCCGAGCGCAGCTCGGGCAGGTAGTCGCCGGCGGGGAGGATGTCGGTGCCTTGCTCGACCACGGTCACCTCGAGGTGCGGGAACGCCGACGTCAGCTCACCGGCGAGCTCGAGGCCGACGGGACCGGCGCCGACGAGGAGCACCCGACGGGCCGAGGCGAGGGCGGTCCGGGTCCGCACGAGCCGTGCGGCGGCCACGGCGACCTGGTCCTCGAGATACTTCGCCGGGTAGGGGTAGCTGGTCCCGGTCGCGAGCACGAGGAAGTCGGTGTCGATCGACTCGGTCGCGGACAGGTGCACCCGGGTGGCGCTGGCGAGCCTGACCCGGTCCCGGATGATCTGCCCGTGCTGCAGCAGCTGGTCGTACGGGAAGAACACCCGGTCCAGCCAGGCGGGGTCGACGACAGCGCGCAGGGCGCCCGCAGCGTGCACGAAGGCGTCCTTGGGCTCGATCAGCACGACCTCGAGGAGGTCGTCGAGCGTCTTCGCGACCAGCGTCCCGCCGTAGCCGGCGCCGACCACGACCACTCGTTGCCCCATCGTGATGCTCCCATCGCCTCGGTGCGTCCGGGACCCAGCATGGACCAGGAATCTCGACGAAGACGGTGCGGCGGGGTGGTGTGCGTTGTGTCGCCGGTCTCATCGGGGCGGTGCGGATCGCTGGGTCAGGGCTGCGTCGGGGGCCGCACGGCCGCCATGGACGCCGGCAGCGACACAAGAGCCAGCAGCCCGCCGGCCGCCAGCAGCCCCGCGCAGACCAGCATCGCCGTCCGGTGCGCGGGGGCGAGCGTCGCCGCGTCGGTGAGCGTCGACCCGACCCCCGCGACGAGCGGGAGGACGGCGACAGCCAGCAGGCTGGCGATCCGCGCCACGGCGTTGTTGACGCCGCTCGCCGTCCCGGCGAGCCGGTCCGGCGCGGCCGACAGCGCCGCCGACGTCAGCGGGGCGACCGTGAGGGCGAGCCCCAGGCCGAGCCCGACCACCCCGGGCAGGACCGCCGACACGTACGGCGCGTCCGGGCCGAGCCGGGCGAGCAGCGCGACGCTCCCGGCGCAGACGAGCGGGCCGACGGTCATGGGCAGCCGCGGGCCGATCCGGGTCCCCAGGCCGCCGGCACGCGCGGACAGGGCGAGCAGGAGCAGCGTCACCGGCAGCGGTGCGACGCCGGCAGCCAGCGGCGAGTAGCGGCAGACCACCTGGAGCGTGACGACGAGGAAGAAGAAGATGCCGGACAGCGCCGCGTAGACCAGGAAGGTCGCGGCGTTGACCGCGCTGAAGGACCGCCAGCGGAACAGTCGGAGCGGGAGCATCGGGTACCGCGTGCGCGCCTCGACCGCGAGGAAGCCGGCGATCGCGGCGACCCCCACGACGAGGGGCACGGCGACACCCGGATCGCTGGGACCACGCGTCGGCCATGCGGTGAACGCCATGGTCAGCCCCGCGAGCCCGACCGCGCCGAGAGACGTGCCGGCGATGTCGAGGTGCGGGGCGGCATCGGGGTCCGCGGACTCCGGTACGCGGCGCAGCGCGGCAACGACGACGACGGCCAGCGGGACGTTGACCCAGAACACCCAGCGCCAGCTCGCGACCTGCACGAGCCACCCGCCGAGGAACGGCGCGAGCGCACCGGCGATGCCCCCGAGCCCCGACCATGCCCCGATCGCCCGGCCGCGGTCGTCGGGGCCGAACGACGCCTGGATGATCGCGAGCGAGCCCGGCGTGAGCAGGGCACCGCCGACGCCCTGCAGCGCGCGCGCCGCGATCAGCACCCGGACGTCCGGTGCCAGCCCGCAGAGGAGCGAGGCGAGCGCGAACCAGAGCACGCCGACCCGGAACACCCGGCGTCGACCGAGCCGGTCCCCGAGCGACCCTCCGAGCAGCAGGAACGCCGCCAAGGTCAGCCCGTACCCGTTCACGGTCCACTGCAGCGCCGCGGTCCCGGCGTGCAGCTCACGACCGATGACCGGCAGCGCGATCGTCACGACCGTCCCGTCGATGAACGCCAGCGCGGAACCCAGCACGGTGGCGAACAGGACCCAGTGCCCCTGCGCCGTCCCGTAGCCCAGCCCGCCGTCCGTCCCGGCCATGGCGTCACCCTGCGCCGCGCCGGAGCGGTCCGCAAGGGCGCCCGGCTGCGCCCCCCGAGGTGATCATGCGTGAACAGGCGCCGGGGGCGGCCACGCAGGACGATCATGGGACAGGGCAGTGGCGTCGAAGGAGACGGTGATGAGCAAGACGGTCGTGGCGGGGTACGACGACTCGGCGGAGTCCGCCGCGGCCGTGCGGTGGGCGGCCGCCGAGGCAGTCCGGTTCGGCGCTCCCCTCGAGGTCGTCCACGTGTGGGGGTTCGCAGGCGAGCCGCACGGCGGCGCCGGCACGTCGCGCCTCGGTGAGCAGGTGCTGGCAGCGGTCCAGGGGGTCGCCGACGCGGGTGCGGACCTCGCGCGCCAGACCGCGCCTGGCGTCGAGGTCAGCGCCGTCGTGCGCCACGGCTCGGTGGCTGAGGTGCTCGTCGACCTCTCCCGCGACGCCCTGCTCGTCGTCGTCGGCCGGCGGGGGAGCGGCCGGGTGGCCGGTGGACTGCTCGGCTCGGTGGCCCACGCCGTCCTGCACCTTGCGCACTGCCCCGTCGTCGTCGTGCCCGCTGCGGACGCCGGAACGACGCCGGGCGTCGGCTCCGACGAGGTCGTGGTCGGGTTCGACGGCTCGGCCGGCGCGTACCAGGCGCTCGACGCCGCCGCGGCGGCCGCGCGCGTGCGGGGCGGGGGTGTCCGCGTCCTGACGGCGTGGTCACCCGCGACCGAGACCCGCTCGATGACGTACTGGGCCGTGGCCTATCCCGACGAGAGCCCCGGCGAGGTCGCGCTCGAGCGTGCTGAGCGCGCGCAGGCCGAGGCCCGCGAGTGGTGGGAGACGCGGCACGCCGACGTTCCGGTCGAGTGGGAGCTGCCGATCGGGCTGCCGGTCGACGCGCTGGTCAAGGCGTCGGGCGACGCCGGGCTGGTCGTGGTCGGCGCTCGCGGGCGCGGCGGTCTCGCGAGCCTCCTGCTCGGCTCGGTGAGCCGCGCCGTCGTGCACGGGGCGCACGGGCCGGTCGAGGTGACGCGGAGCGAGCCGGCGCCGTCGTAGGTGACCCGGCAGGCGGTTCGGTCATCCGCGTGGGCCGGGCTCTGCCGTGGCGCCACCCGCGTCGTCGCGGCGGCGACGCGGGGTCAGACGAAGGTTCGGCAGCGCAGGCGCCGGGATCCGCTCGTCGCCGTGACCAGGGACGAGCCCGTAGCGCGCGCGTCCGTCCTCCTCCCAGTCGCGGCGCGCCTGGACGATCTCGTCATGGCTGCGCCCGACGAAGTTCCACCACATGATGAGGTCGTCCGCGAACGGCTCGCCGCCGATCAGGAGCAGCCGACCCCCGTCGGCGCTCGCCACCTGCAGGTGATCCCGGCCCGCACCCAGGTAGAGCAGCGGTCCGGGCGACAGCTCGGTGCCGCCGACCGTGACCGCGCCCTCGAGGGCCAGCACCGCGTGCTCGAACCGGTGGTTCAGCGGCAGCGTCGTCACGGTCCCGGCGTCGATCGCGATGTCGGCGCCGACCAGCGGCGTGCCCACGCGCGCGGGCGAGGAGCTCCCGCCGACCTCCCCGACGAGCACCGTGGCCGCCAGGCCGTCGCCGGTGACGACGGGCAGGTCGCGGTGCTGGGAGAAGCGGGCCGGCTGGTCGGCCTCGCCGGCCGGCAGGGCGATCCACAGCTGCACGCCGTGCAGGAGTCGACCCGCGCCGAGCGAGATCTCAGAGTGCGAGACCCCGTGGCCCGCGGTCATGAGATTGAGCTCTCCGGGTCGGACGACGACGTCGCTCCCGAGGCTGTCACGGTGGTGGATCTCGCCCGCGAGCGGCCAGGTCACCGTCTGCAGGCCGATGTGGGGGTGGGGGAGCACGCGCATGTCGACGTGCTCGGGCCCGAACGTGTCGAGGAAGCACCAGGCCCCGACGAGCGGAAGGTCGCGGGTCGGCAGCGTGCGCTGCACGTGCATGGCTCGCAGGCCGCCGAGCGGCACCTCCCGGGCCTCCAGGAGGCGGTTGACCGGTCCGCGCACCAGCACCGGGTGGCACAGCGTCTCGTCCGGCCGGGTGTCGAGATTGCTCATCGGGCCACTGTCGCACCGCGTCAGCCCGAGCGCAGGGCCGACCGAGGCCGATGCGCGGCAGATCGCCCTGACCGGGTGCGCCGCACGCGTGCACGGGGTACAACCGATGACATGAGTCGCAGAACCGGTGGCGCGCATCGTCAGCACGCGGACCTCACCTCGGACCCGGCCGCCGAGCACCTCGCGGACCGCACACCCTCGGACGACGAGGTGCGTGCCGTGGACGCCCGCACCGGCGGCGACCCGGCGCACGCCCCGCGCTCGCTGCTCGGAGTCGAGCTCGAACCGGACGACGAGGCGATCGCGAGCACCGAGGAGTGGGACGACCCCGAGCGGCTCTGACGATCTGCTCGAGACCGACCTACTCGAGACCGACCGCGCGGGACGTCCACTCGCGCAGCAGGGCCGCCCCGTCCGCCCCCTGCAGCAGGGGCACGTCCGCGTGGCGGGTGCGGGCCTCCGCGCTCGCAGTGCCGGCAGCGGGGGCCGGCGCGCCGTGGGCGAGCACCTGCTCGGCCCCGGTCAGCTGGCGGATCACGACGGCCAGCACACGTTCGGGGTGCTCCTGCACGACCTCCGCGTAGATCTGCGGATCGCGCTGCCCGTCGTCCCCCACGAGGACCCATCGGATGCTCGGCAGCTCCGTGAGCAGCCGGCGCAGCGTGGCGCGCTTGTGCTCGGCGCCGCTGCGGAACCATCCGGAGTTCGTCGGTCCCCAGTCCGTGAGCAGGAGAGGTCCGGTCGGGTAGCCGTGCCGTCGCAGGAACCGGCCGATCGCCGGTGCCGCGTTCCATGCGCCCGTCGAGAGGTACATGACCGGGACGTCGCCGCGCGCCCCGAACGCGCGACGGTAGAAGTCGGCCATCCCCGGGACGGGTTCTCGGGCGCTGTCGTGCCGGAAGAACGTGTTCCAGGCAGCGATCAGCGGCCGGGGGAGCCGGGTGACCATGACGGTGTCGTCGATGTCGCTCACGACACCGAACCGGGTACCGGGATCGATGACGATCACCGGAACCGTCGCGGTCCGACCGCCGGGGGTCACCAGCTCGACGTCGTGCCAGCCCGGGGCGAGGGCGGAGTCGACGACGCTGTCGACGAACCCGCCCCGGTCGGCGACCAGCCGGCTCCCGACGCCGTCGACCACCGCGCGGACCCGGGCGAACGGCAGCGGCACGACGGCGAAGCTGCGCCAGCCGCGCAGGGCCGTGACCGGTCGTGCCGGCCCGCCGGCCGGGTGCGCGCCTGCTCCGGGCAGGTCGGCGTCCCGCACGCCCGGACCGGCGAGCACGACCCGTCCCAGCACCCGGACCCAGCCGGGCGACCCGTAGCCGACGTACGGCTCGATGCGCGCCGTCCATCCCCGACGCTGCAGGAACGCCGCGAGCCGCGAGTCGAACGCGTACTCTAGCCGGGCCGCCCGGTGCGGCCGGCGCGACGTCGCGTCCGACGTCGCGGCGGGCGGGGTCGGGCCGGCGCCGTCAGCGCTGGGAAGCACCCTTGGCTGCCGACCCCGCCTTGCGGGCGGCCTCCTTCTCGGTGGTCGCACCCGTGGTGCTCAGGGCGCCACCGGCCGACTCGAGGTGGGCACGGACGAACCAGTGGAAGAGCTCGAGCTGGTGGAGATGGCCGATCAGCAGGTCGTTCGTGACGGTGTCGAGCTCCTCGACGTCGGCCGCTGCCGTCCGGTGAGCCCCGATGACGTTCTGGTAGACCTCGTCGAGCGCCCCGAGATGCTCGATGGCGGTCGCCCGGCCGATCGAGTAGTCGTCCCACGTGCGCTCGGCGACGAGAGCGCCCGGCGTCCCGCGGGGAGCGACACCGAGCGTCGCGATGCGCTCGGCGATCTCGTCGACCATCATGCGGACCGCGTCGACCTGCGGGTCGAGCATCGTGTGGACGGCGATGAAGTGGGGACCGACGACGTTCCAGTGGACGTGCTTGAGCGTGAGCGCCAGGTCGTTGAGCGAGTTCAGACGGGTCTGCAGGACTGCAGCGACCTTCGCGCCGTCCTCGAGGGTCAGCGAGGGGACGGTGTACCGGGGCAGCTCGGTTCGGCGGGCCATGTCGGAGCCTCCTACTGGGGGTCGATCGACACCGGGTCGGCGTCGTCCCGACCCACGCTGCCGTACGGCGGACGGCCCCGCATCCGGAGCGAGCCGATCCGCCGAGCCGCCACGACCCGTCGGCGCACGCGGAACCAGACCAGCACGAGGGCGGCCAGCCCGAGGATGACGAGCACCGGAGCGAGGATCGCCGCGAACGACAGACCCACGCTCGTCGCGTCCTCGACCGTGCTGACGACGGGCCCGCCGACCCCGAGCGTGGTCGCCGTGATGATCGGCCGCGCGGTCGCCTTCGCTCCGTGGACGACGAGTGCGAGCGCGATGCCGAGGACGACCGGCAGCCACCGGCCAGACGCCGCGAACGCGCCCGGGTCGGCGACGAGCGCCGTCTGCGAGCCCGACCCGGCGCCGAACGCGATGCCGCCGGCCGCCGGGCGGACGACCGTCTGCACGACGTCGTTGACCGAGTCCACGACGGGGACCTTGTCGGCCACCACCTCGACCACGAGGAGCACGGCGAGAATCACCAGCACCCAGCCGTTCGTCAGCCACTCCCACCCTGCCGGCGGGGTGATGACGTCGGTCCACCTCGCGAGCGCGCCGAGCACGAGCAAGGGCACGTAGGCGTTCAGCCCGGCCGCCGTCGCAAGGCCGGTCCCGGTCAGGATCTCGAGCATGTCGGCGATCATGACACCCGCTGCGTCACCGGGACACCTGAGCGATGCGCGGAGCGAGGCGGGGTTCGGCGAGGTCAGCCCAGCGGGTCGCCGGTGTCGTCGAGCCGGCGCAGGACCTCGGCCGGGGGCAGCTGGGTGAGCCCTGGGCCGAGCTCGTCCCAGTGGCGAGGCGCCGCGACGGCCGGCTGTTCCCGCCCGCGCAGCGAGTACGGCGTGATGGTCGTCTTGGCCGGGTGGTTCTGCGACCAGTCGAGCAGCACCTTGCCGCCCCGGAGGTCCTTGCGTTGCAGCGCGACGAGGACGTCGGGGTGTCGGTCGGCGAGCTCGTAGGCGAGCGCCCGGGCGTACGCACGGACCTCCATGGCGGTGCTCGTGCCGGGCAGGGGGGCATACAGCTGCAGCCCCTTGCTGCCCGACGTCACCGGAACGGTCTCCAGCCCGTCCTCGCGCAGCCGGTCGGCGACGAGGTGCGCGGCGCTCGCGCACTCGGCCAGCCCAGCCGGTGCGCCGGGGTCGAGGTCGATCACGAGGCGGTCGGGGTTGTGGACCGTGCCGTCCGGGTCGACGCGCCACTGCGGCGTGTGCAGCTCGAGCGCGCCCTGGTTGGCGGCCCACACGAGAGACGGCAGGTCGTCGAGGAACGGGAAGGTCACGTCCTTGCCCTGGTCGGGGGCACCGGGCGCCGCGGGCATGGTCATCCGACGCACCCAGTCCGGTGCACCGGCGGGCGTGTTCTTCTCGAAGAACCGCTCACCACCGAGGCCCTCGGGGAACCGGATCCGGGTCACGGGCCGGTGGTGGAGCTGGCGCAGGAGGGCGGGGGAGACGCGCGTGACGTAGTCGATGACCTCACCCTTCGTCATCCCGTTCGACGGGTACATCACCCGGTCGAGGTGGCTGAGGCGCACCTGGCGGTCGCCGATCGTGACGAGCTGGGCGTCGTCCTTCGGGTTCATGGGTCCTCCTGGTCGCGCATCGGCCCGAGACGTGCTCGCGACTGCTCCCGGTGGCGAGGGCGCGGTCACCGGTCCATCCTGCCCAGAGAGTCCCGATTCGTCGCGCGTTGTGCGGCATGCTCGCGAGGAGGAGGTCACCGGTGGGCGAGGCAGACGGTCCCGACGGTGGCGCGGCTCAGAGCGCGTCGGCCGAGGAGTCGGCGTCGCAGGTCGCGCTCGAGGCCCTGCGCCGGGTGGCGTTCCTGCTCGAGCGCTCCCAGGCGGACGAGCACCGCAGCGCGGCCTTCCGTGGAGCGGCGCGCGTGGTCGCCGACCTGCCGGCGGATGTGCTGATGGCCCGCGTCGCGGCGCGAACCCTCACCGACCTGCCGGGGATCGGGGCGCGCACCGCCGAGGTCGTGAGCGCGGCCGTCCGCGGCGAGCACGTCGAGTACCTCGATCGGCTCGAGCAGGAGGCTCAGCCGGCGCCGCAGGCGGGAGCTGCCCTGCGTGCGCAGCTGCGGGGCGACCTGCACGCGCACACCGACGCGAGCGACGGCCACAGCCCGCTGCGCGACATGGTGCTGGCTGCCGCCGAGCTCGGGCACGAGTACCTCGCGATCACCGACCACTCGCCGCGCCTCACCGTGGCGCACGGGCTGAGCGCTGCCCGGCTCCGGTCCCAGCTCGCGCAGGTTGCCGAGCTGCGCGCGGGGGGCGGCCCGTTCCGCGTCCTGAGCGGCATCGAGGTCGACATCCTCGACGACGGCGCCCTCGACCAGGACGACGCTCTCCTCGACGAGCTCGACGTCGTCGTGGCCTCGGTGCACTCGAAGCTGCGCATGGATCGGGCTGCGATGACGCGACGGATGCTCGCCGCCGTGTCCAACCCGCGGGTCGACGTGCTCGGCCACTGCACTGGACGCCAGCTCACCGGGAAGCTGCGTCCGCCCAGCGAGTTCGACGCGGCTGCGGTGTTCGAGGCGTGCGCCGCACACGGCACCGCGGTCGAGATCAACTCCCGGCCGGACCGGCTGGACCCTCCGCACGCCCTCCTCGAGGTGGCGATCGCGGCTGGCTGCGTCTTCTCCATCGACTCCGACGCGCACGCGCCGGGTCAGCTCGACTGGCAGGTCGCCGGGTGCGCCCGGGCCGCCGAGCACGACCTGCAGGTCGACCGCGTGGTCGACACCTGGCCGGTCGAGCGGCTGCTCAACTGGACGCGCGCCGGCTCGACATGACCGCAATTGCGCGTGGCGATGCGCAAATGCGGGCCTGTGGAGGTTAGTGTCGTGCGCGACGGACCGGGGTTCATGGGCGCGCCGACTGGGCGCCTGGGCCAGGGGTGCTGTCCGTCACCCGTCCGGGCCGGTCGTCCGGGCACGTTCGAACCGACCAACTAGGAGTACATCCCGTGAGCGTGAACCGCACCGAGCTCGTCCAGGCCATCGCTGCCAAGGCGGGCCTGACCAACACCGCCGCTGACGCGGCTCTGAAGGCCTTCCAGGAGGTTCTGGTCGAGCAGCTCTCCGCTGGCGAGAGCGTCACCATCCCCGGCCTGCTCGCGATCTCCCGTGCCGAGCGGTCCGCCCGCACCGGCATCAACCCGCAGACCGGCGAGAAGCTGGAGATCCCCGCGGGCTTCCGCGTCAAGCTCTCCGCGGGCAGCGCCCTCAAGCGCGCCGTCGCCGCCAAGTAGCACGCCGGCGCCGGCAGGTCCGGCGCCACGACGCACGACGACCTCGGGCTCGGCCGCACTCCGGCCGGGCCCGACGTCGTGACGTACCTGTCCCACCTCGTCACCGAGGAGAGGAGCCCGGCATGACAACGGCGCCACGCCCGACCCGCCAGCGTTCGGAGGTCCTCGCCCTGCTCGACGGGCTCGACGAGTTCAGGAGCGCTCAGCAGCTGCACGAGCTCCTCCGCTCGCGGGGGTCGACGATCGGGTTGGCGACCGTGTACCGCGCCGTCCAGCTGCTCAGTGAGAGCGGCGAGGTCGACGTGCTGCGCACCGAGGACGGCGAGGCCGTCTACCGCAGGTGCGAACGGCGCAGCCACCACCACCACCTGGTCTGCCGGCACTGCGGGCGCACCGTCGAGATCGACGGGCCCGTCGCGGAGTCGTGGGCCGCGCAGGTCGCCTCCGCGCACGACTTCACCGATGTCGAGCACACGATCGAGCTCGTCGGGACCTGCGCCGAGTGCCGAGCCGCGCGCGCGGACCGCGACTGACCTTGCGTCGCGGGTCCTGCCTGGAGCAGCGCCCGCATGGGGGAGACTGGTCGCCGTGAACCGACTGCATGACCCCGACCGCCGCCACTTCGCCTCCGACAACTACGCGGGGGTGCACCCCGAGGTGCTGGCCGCGCTCGCTGCGGCGAACGGTGGCCACGAGAAGGCCTACGGCTACGACACGTACACCGCGCGGCTCCAGGAGGTGCTCGCCGGGCACTTCGGCGAGCAGGCGCAGGCCTATCCCGTGCTCAACGGCACCGGGGCGAACGTCCTGGCCCTGCAGGCGCTGCTGCCCCGTTGGGGCGCGGTGGTGTGCGCCGAGACCGCGCACATCAACACCGACGAGAACGGTGCCCCCGAGCGGGTCGGCGGCCTCAAGCTGCTGACCGTCCCGACCTCCGACGGCAAGCTCACCCCGGAGCTGGTCGACCGACAGGCCTGGGGGTGGGGCGACGAGCACCGCGCCCAGCCGGGGGTCGTGTCGATCACGCAGACGACCGAGCTGGGTACCGCCTACTCGGTCGAGGAGATCCGCACGCTCGCCGACCACGTGCACGGCCTCGGGATGACGTTGCACCTGGACGGGGCGCGGATCGCCAACGCCGCTGCCTACCTCGACGTCCCGTTGCGCGCCCTGACCACGGACGCGGGCGTGGACGTCCTCTCGCTCGGTGCAACGAAGAACGGCGTCATGTTCGGTGAGGTGGTCGTGGTCCTGCGGCCCGACGTCGCGCCCGGGCTGCAGTACCTGCGCAAGATCGACATGCAGCTCGCGTCGAAGCTGCGGTTCGTCTCGGCGCAGCTCCTGGCACTGTTCGAGACGGACCTGTGGCTCCGCTCGGCGCAGCATGCGAACGCGATGGCGGCCCGGTTGCGGTCAGGGGTGGAGGGCGTCGACGGTGTGCGTGTCACCCAGCCGACCCAGTCCAACGCGGTGTTCGCGGCACTCGACCCGGGTGCCGCCAACCGGCTGCGTGAGTCCTACCAGTTCTACGACTGGATCGCGGGCGAGGTCCGGTGGATGTGCGCCTTCGACACGTCGCCGGCCGATGTCGACGGGTTCGTCGCCGCGCTGACCGCGGCGGTCGCGGCGGTCTGACGGCGCACGGTCGTCCCCACAGCGACAGCCCCGGCCCGCGCGGCGGACCGGAGCTGCTGCTGCTGCTGCCTGACGGTGCTGCTCAGCGCGCCGTCGTGTGCCGCGGGAAGCGCTCGCGCGAGTCGCCGCGCGGCTCGGGGCGACGATCGCTGCGCGGGGTGGCGCCGGGACCGGTGGGCCGCGAGGCGCCGTGACCGGCGCGGGGCGCGGGACCCTCGTCGACCCGGATCCGCAGCGGACGCCCGGCGACCCGGGCGCGCCCGATCCGGTCGAACGCGTCGGGGGTGAGCCCGCCGGGGATCTCGACGATGGAGAAGCTCGGGAAGATGTCGATCTTGCCGAGGTCCTTGCCCGTGAGGCCGCCCTCGTTCGTCAGGGCACCGACGATGGCACCCG
>NZ_DASUIR010000068.1:0-3060 GCF_036279715.1 Cellulomonas sp.
CGGCCGGTCCGTGAGCTGCTGGCGGAGATCGACCTCGAGGCGTCGAACTTGTCCCAGCAGTTGGCGGTGCTGCGTCGGGCGGGCATCGTGAGCTCGTATCGCGAGGGTGCGACGGTGATGTACCGCCTGAGCACCCCGGCAGTCGGGGAGTTGATGGGCGCGGCGCGATGGATCTTGGCGTCAGTGCTGACGAGCCAGGAGGGCCTCCGCGCCGAACTGCAGGCGGAGCTACTCTCGGCTGTGGCGGCGCCGTGAGCGGCGATACGGATCGGTTCTGCCCGTCATCGGGGCACTCAGCGGGGACGACCGAGCCAACGCAGGACGTTCATGCATCGCAGGACGAAGGGCCCTGGACCTGTCGCGAGTTTGACTGATCCGCGCCTGGTGGGAGCATGCAGTGCCGGCGGCGGCAGATCCTCGGGTGTTGATGGTGGAGTGCGACCTCGGGTCGGTCGTCGGTCCGTGTTGTTACCCTCGAAGTGGAGGCAAGGTGGCCATCATGATCCAGGACGCGAAGACGCGCCCGGCTGGTCGGACGAGTGTCGGCCTGAAGGTGGTCATGGCGATGACCGGTGTGCTGTTCCTGCTGTTCCTGCTGGCGCACAGCTACGGGAACCTCAAGGCGTTCGCAGGTCGGGCCGCCTATGACGGGTACGCCGAGCACCTGCGCACGTTCGGCGAGCCGATCCTGCCGCGCTCGGGATTCTTGTGGCTCATGGGCGTCGTCCTGATCGTCTCGGTCGCCCTGCACGTGTGGGCCGCGGTGGTGCTGTGGCAGCGGGCGCACCGCGCGCGCTCCACCCGGTACGTGACGTTCAAGCCGGTCCAGGCGACGTTGTCGTCGCGCACGATGCGGTGGGGCGGCCTCACGATCCTCCTTTTCGTGATCTTCCACCTGCTGCAGTTCACCACCGTGACCATCCAGGTCGGCGGCAGCTTCGACAGCCCCTATCAGCGGCTCGTTGCAGCTTTCCAGGTCTGGTACATCGTGGTCGTCTACGCCCTGGCGATGGTGGCCCTCGGGATGCACTTGCGTCACGGGATATGGAGTGCCGTGCAGACGCTCGGGTGGTCCACGCGTGCCCGTGAGACCCCCATCAAGCGGACCGCACTGGTGATCGCTCTGGTCGTCGTCGTGGGATTCCTGGCCCCGCCCGTCTCGATGTTCTTCGGCCTGGTGAAGTGAATGCGAACTCTTGAGGAGAAGCACTGATGGCTGACGGTCTCATCGACGGGCTGTACCGCGAGGGTGAACCGGTCAGCGACACGAAGGCCCCCGACGGGCCGCTCGCTGACCGCTGGTCGTCGCGCGTCTTCGGCGCCCACCTGGTCAGCCCCATCAACCGGCGGAAGCTGAAGATCATCGTCATCGGCACCGGTCTGGCCGGGGCCTCGGCTGGGGCGACCCTGGGGGAAGCCGGGTACCAGGTCACGTCGTTCTTCTTCCAGGACAGCCCGCGCCGGGCACACTCGATTGCCGCGCAGGGCGGGATCAACGCTGCGAAGAACTACCGCAACGACGGTGACTCGACCCATCGGCTCTTCTACGACACGGTCAAGGGTGGCGACTTCCGCTCCCGGGAGTCCAACGTGTACCGACTCGCTGAGGTCAGCGGCAACATCATCGACCAGTGCGTCGCCCAGGGGGTCCCCTTCGCCCGCGAGTACGGAGGCCTGCTCGACAACCGCTCCTTCGGAGGGGTTCAGGTGTCCCGGACGTTCTACGCGCGCGGGCAGACCGGTCAGCAGCTGCTCCTGGGTGCCTACCAGGCGCTCGAGCGGCAGATCGCTGCGGGGACCGTCACGACGTACAGCCGTCACGAGATGCTCGAGCTGGTCGTCGTCGAGGGTCGCGCCCGGGGCGTCGTCGTCCGCGACATGATCACCGGGGAGATCGAGACCCACCTCGCCGACGCGGTGGTGCTCGCCAGCGGCGGGTACAGCAACGTCTTCTACCTGTCCACCAATGCCATGGGCTGCAACGCGACAGCGATCTGGCGCGCCCACCGTCAGGGAGCCCTGTTCGCCAACCCCTGCTACACCCAGATCCACCCCACGTGCATCCCGGTCTCTGGCGAGTACCAGTCCAAGCTCACACTGATGTCCGAGTCCTTGCGCAACGACGGTCGGATCTGGGTTCCCCTGGCCAAGGCCGACACCCGCGACCCCCGGGAGATCCCGGAGAGCGAACGCGACTACTACCTGGAGCGCGCCTACCCCGCGTTCGGCAACCTGGTCCCGCGCGACATCGCCTCACGGGCAGCCAAGAGGGTCTGTGATGAGGGGCGCGGTGTCGGTCCGACCGGTCTGGGCGTCTACCTGGACTTCGCGGACGCCATCGAGCGGCTGGGGCGGGCCGCGGTGGTCGCCAAGTACGGCAACCTCTTCGACATGTACCAGCAGATCACCGGGGAAGACCCTTACCAGGTGCCCATGCGCATCTACCCCGCGGCGCACTACGTGATGGGTGGGCTGTGGGTGGACTACGACCTGCAGTCCAACATCCCCGGCCTGTTCGTGGTGGGTGAGGCCAACTTCTCCGACCACGGTGCCAACCGCTTGGGGGCGTCGGCGTTGATGCAGGGCCTAGCCGACGGCTACTTCGTCCTGCCCAACACCATCAACGACTACCTCTCCGCTGGGCCTTTCGACCAGATCGACGCGGACCACCCGGTCGTCGTCGACGCCGTCACGAGCGTGCGGGCCCGGATCCAGACGCTGCTCCGGACGCACGGTTCACGGTCGGTCGACTCCTTCCACAAGGAGCTCGGGCAGATCATGTGGGAGCACTGCGGCATGGAGCGCACCCACGAGGGCCTGGTGGAGGGCATCGAGAAGATCCGCGAGCTGCGGCGGGAGTTCTGGGCCGATGTGCGGGTGCTCGGCGAGGCCGAGGAGCTGAACCAGGCGCTCGAGAAGGCCGGACGGGTCGCCGACTTCCTGGAGCTCGGCGAGCTGATGTGCATCGACGCCCTGCACCGCCGGGAGTCCTGTGGGGGGCACTTTCGCGCAGAGAGCCAGACCGAGGACGGTGAGGCGCTGCGAAATGACGAAGACTTC
>NZ_DASUIR010000069.1:0-25653 GCF_036279715.1 Cellulomonas sp.
CCTACCGACGCGTGGACCCGGACACCGCTGCCCGGTAGTCCCGCCACCGGCGAGGCAGCCCGCCGACGCGTGGACGTGCCACCCGCACCCCAGCACCCCCGCGGGCGGGGGTACTGGGGTGCGGGGCGCCCTTCCTCAGACGAGGTGCGGCTTGACGTCCGTCGTGTAGATGTCGGTGAGCTGCGCCTTGACCTCCGTGAGCACGGTCTTGGCGTCCTCGTTCTGGGTCACGACCCGCCCGAACCCGTCGGCGATGGCCTTGTCGCCTCCCGGCAGGAAGGCCCGTGCGTAGTCCTGCGTGCGGACGACCGCGATCTGGTCGATCGCCGTCTGGATCTGCGGCGCACTGGCGACGAGAGTGCTGACATCGGCCGAGGTGCGGGTCGGGATGTAGCCGGTAGCGGCCGAGAAGGCGACGGTGTTGTCGGGCCGCGTGAGGAACTTGAGGAAGGCCGCGGCGGCAACCTGCTCCTCCGGCGTGATGTCCTTGGGGATGCCGAGGCCGGCACCACCGGACGGGCAGACCGGCTCCGTCGCGGCCGGGCCGCCAGGCAGGAACCCGACCCCGACGTCGAAGCTTGCGGCCTTGAGGATCCCGACCAGGCTCCCGGTCGAGCTGACGGTCGCGCTGACGGCACCCGAGGACAGGTCGGCCGCCTGGTCGTTGGCCGTGACGCCGGCCCACTTGTCGACCTGCACGCCCTTGCGGACCCACTCGAGCGCCTCGACGACCGGGTCGGCATCGATCGTGATGTCCCACTTGTCGCTGTACGACCCGCCCTGACCCCACGCGTTGTTCTGGAACGTCCAACCCGCGTAGCCGGCGATCGCGGGGTACTGGAACGCGTTCTGGGCGCCGGTCGAGGCGCCCTTGAGCTTCGGTGCCCACTCGCCGAACTCCTGCCATGTCTTCGGGGAGCGGTCCGGCAGGCCGGCGGTGGCCCAGTGGGCCTTGTTGTAGTAGAAGAGCGGCGTCGACCGCGCGTAGGGGACGGCCCACTGCTGGCCGTCGAACTGGTAGTCGGCGAAGAAGCTCGGCCGGAAGTCGGTCGTGTCGACGTCCACCGCCTTGAGCAGCGAGTCCAGCGGGATGACCGAGTCGTTGAGGAAGTAGCGGAACCACCACACGTCGGAGAAGATCACGAGCCCCGGCAGCCCGCCGCCCGCGAGGGCCGTCTGGAACCGCTGCGCGACCTCCTCGTAGTTCTTGCCGGCCGTCACGAGTGTGACCTTGGTGTCGGACTGCGAGGCGTTGTAGGCGTCGACGAGCTTCTGCTCGGTCTCCTGCGACCCGCCGGGGTGGTTCGACCAGAAGCTGATCTCCTTGGCGGGCTTGACCCCCGCCCAGTCGGCGGCGCTCGCGGTCGGGGTGGATGCGGCCCCCGCGGACGCGGTGGACGGGCCGGCGCACGCGGCGAGCGCGAGCGCCCCGGCGCCTGCGGCCGACAGGCCGAGGAACGAGCGGCGGTCCAGGGCGAGGTCGGGCAGGTGCAGCCCACCGGGCGTACGGGCGTTCTGAGACTGCGTGCGCGGGCGGAAGAGGGCAGGGGACATGACGGTTTCCTCTCGGACGGGTGACGCAAGGGGACGGTGAGGAGTGAGGTCGGGCGGGTCAGCCGGTGACGGCTCCCTGGGTGAGGCCGGCGACGATCCACCGCTGGAGCGCGGCGAAGACGAGCAGGATCGGGACGATGACGACCACGGTCCCCGCCATCAGCACGCCCCAGGCGGCGGATCCGGACTCGCTGTTCTGCAGCAGCGTGAGACCCACGGGCAGGGTCATGTAGCGCGGGTTGTCGGTGATGATCAGGGGCCAGAGGTACTCGTTCCACTCGAACACGATGCTGATCAGCGCGACGGTCGCGATCGAGGGGGCGGAGATCGGGGCGACGATGCTCACGAGCCGACGCAGGTGACCAGCCCCGTCGATCTCGGCGGCCTCGACGATCGAGCGAGGCAGCGAGAGGAACTGCTGGCGCAGCAGGAACGTCCCGAACGCTGTCCCGAGGCCCGGCAGGACGATGCCCCACAGCGTGTTGCGGCCGCCGAGCTGCGCGATCAGCGTGTAGTTGGGGACGAGTGCGATGTGGGGCGGCACCATGAGCGCCACGAGCACGAGGGTGAACACGAGCCGTTTCGCCGGGAACCGGATGAAGACGAGCGCGTAGGCGGTCAGGAGTGCGAGGACCACCTTGGTGCCGGCGCCGACTGCCGTCACGATCGCGCTGTTCAGGAACAGGCGGCCGAACGACACGGTGTGCGCCGCCTCGACGTAGTTGCCGGGGTAGGCGGTCGACGGCAGCCACTGGATCGGCAGGTGCACGATCTCACCGGGTCGTTTGAACGACGAGAGCGCCATCCAGGCCAGCGGGAGCACGACGACGACGGTGGCGACCGCGACCGGCAAGTAGCCACCGAGCAGCGAGCGCAGCCGGGACGGGCGCCGGTCGGGCCGTGGGGTGAGCTCGGGAACGGCGACCCGCCGCGTGACGTCGGGAGCCTGCATGGTCGTGCTCACGAGTAGTGGACCCTCCGCTCGAGGAAGCGCATCTGCAGCACGGTGACGACCAGGAGGATCGCGAACAGGATCGTCGCGATGGCCGCGGAGTACCCGGCGCGGCCGTTCACAAACGCTTCGACGTACACCTGGTACATCAGCGTCGTCGTGCCGTCGATCGGCCCGCCCTTGGTCATCACGTGGATCAGGTCGAACGACTGCAGGGAGCTCAGCGTCGTGGTGATGAGCAGGAAGAACGTCGTGGGCGACAGCAGCGGGAGCGTGATGTGCGTGAATCGGCGCACCGTCCCGGCGCCGTCGAGCGCGGCGGCGTCCAGCAGGTCCTGCGGGACCGACTGCAGCGCCGCGAGGTAGACGACGGCCGCATACCCGAGGTTCTTCCAGACGTAGACGATGATCACCATGACGAGGGCCCAGCGACGGTCGAGGTACCAGTCCGGCCCGGTTGCTCCCCACAGGCGCAGCACCGCGGACAGGGCGCCGTACATCGGGTCGAAGATGAAGAGCCAGACGAGCCCGACGCCGACGCCCGAGAGCACGTACGGCGCGAAGATGATCGAGCGCGCCGCGGTGCGCCCCTTGACCCGCTGGTTGAGGGCCGTCGCGAGCAGGAGCCCGAGCACGAGCGTCCCGCCGACCGTGGCCAGCGTGAACACGCCCGTGACCCGCAGGACCTCCCAGCTGCGCGGGTCCGCGAACCACTTGGTGTAGTTGCCCAGCCCGACGACCGTCGCCGTGCGTGATCCGAGGTTCCAGCTGAGCGTCGAGTACTGGATGTTCAGGAGCAGCGGTCGGTAGGTGAACAGCGCGATCATCAGCAGGTTCGGCCCGGCGAACGCGAGGAACGTCAGGTACTCGCGGCGGCGAGGGCCGCGGCGCCGCGGCGCGGCCTCGACCGCGCTCATCCGCGCCTGCCGGTGAGGATCGCGCGCAGCGGCCCGACGCGGTCGGTCATGACGGCGTCGACGCCGAGATCGAGGGCGAGGGTGAGCTCGGCGTCGGTGTTGGGCGTCCAGCAGCAGGTCCGGATGCCGAACGTGGACATCGCGTCGACGGTCGCGGGCGTCAGGAACCGGTAGTACGGGTTGTAGTACTGCGGTCGGAGCTGGGCGAGCAGACGCACGTCCGGCAGCTGCAGGCTGGCATCGTTGAAGTAGATCGTCGCTCCGGGTGCAGCCTCGCGGACCTCGAGGAGCCCCTCGGTCGATCCGCAGAACGCCGTGCCGTCCGTGCGGGCGGCCCGGACGACGCGAAGGGCGGGCAGGGCCGCCACGGGGTGCTTCTGGTCGAGCACCAGCGGCACGCCGGCGTCGGCTGCTATCTCGAGCAGCTCTGCGAGCCGAGGGACGCGCAGGTCTCCCTCGCCGAGCAGGGCGATCTCGGGCCACGTCAGAGCCGAGACCGGACGCGGGTCGTCCCACAGCCGCGCGAACGTGTCGTCGTGCACCACGACGACAGTGCCGTCGGCTGCCAGCTGGACGTCGACCTCGATCGCGTCCGCCCCCTGCTCGATCGCCGCGACGACGGCTGCCGCGGTGTTCTCGCGGTGGCCGACCGGATCGCCGCGGTGGGCGATGGCAAGCGGGTTGACGGCTGCGAGCACGAAGGCCTCCGGGCCAGGTGGGCTGAGCGGACCGGATGCGTCCGCCACGGCCGATCTCACACCCCTCGGGACGTCCGGCCGGCAGTTCGCGGGCAGATTCGCCACGAGTTCACGAGGTGTTCGACGCCGCGCCCCCTGCCCGCCGCCGGGCCGACCGGGCAGCCACCTTCCGGACACGTCCCGGTCGATGCTCGGGGCTCGCGCGCGTCGGTCCGGGCGGGTGCGCCCTTTGCCCGCGCCGGACGGTAGTTTGGGCGCATGCCTCGCGCCACCTCGCCCGCACGCCCCTTCGGTGCCGTGCTCACGGCGATGGTCACCCCGATGACCGCCCACGGCGAGGTCGACCTCGACGCGGCCGTGCGGCTCGCGACGAACCTCGTCGACAACGGTCACGACGGGCTCGTGCTCAACGGGACGACGGGCGAGGCGCCCACGACGCACGCACCCGAGAAGGCCGCGCTCATCGAGGCGGTCGTCGGCGCCATCGGTGAGCGCGCGTGGGTCGTCGCGGGCGCCGGCTCGAACGACACGGCTCACGCCGTCCGGATGGCCGAGCAGGCCGCCGAGGCAGGCGCGCACGGGCTGCTCGTCGTGAGCCCTTACTACTCGCGCCCGTCGCAGGAGGGCGTCTACCGCCACATCAGGTCGGTCGCGGACTCGACCGACCTGCCGGTGATGCTCTACGACGTCCCGGGTCGATCGGGCGTGCGGATCGCTCCGGCGACCGTCGCGCGGCTCGCCGAGCACGAGCGGGTCGTCGCGGTCAAGGACGCCTCGGGCGACCTGTACGGCGCGGCGAGCGCGATCGCTCGGACCGGGCTTGCCTGGTACAGCGGCGACGACTCGGCCTACCTGGCGCTGCTCGCGCACGGCGCTGCGGGCATCGTGAGCGTCGTCGGCCACGTCGCCGGCCGCAGGCTCGCCGAGCTCACGTCCGCCTTCGACGCAGGCGACCACGCGCGGGCGCTGCAGGTCTTCCTCTCGATCGTCCCCGCGATCGACGCGCTCAACGGCGCAGGTTTTCAGGCGGTCTTCGCCAAGGCGGCCGTCGAGGCGCTAGGCCTCATCCCCAACCGACACATGCGGCTGCCCTACGTGGCCGCGTCGGACGACGACGTGGTCACGCTGCGCGCCCATCTGCGCGCGGCCGGTCTGCTGGACGTCGTCTCGAGCTAGACCTGGAGAGTTCATGAGCCATCCCCATCCCGAGCTGACCCTTCCCCCTGTCCTGGCCGACGGCGCGCTGCGCATCGTCGCGCTCGGCGGGCTCGGCGAGATCGGGCGCAACATGGCGGTCCTCGAGTACGCCGGACGGCTCCTCGTCATCGACTGCGGCGTGCTGTTCCCGGAGGACAACCAGCCCGGCGTCGACCTGATCCTGCCGGACTTCGACTACATCAAGAACCGCCTCGACGACATCGAGGCCGTCATCCTCACGCACGGCCACGAGGACCACATCGGCGCCGTCCCGTACCTGCTGAGGCTGCGCGCCGACATCCCCCTCGTCGGGTCACAGCTGACACTCGCGTTCGTCGAGGCCAAGCTCAAGGAGCACCGCATCACGCCGGTGACCCTCGCCGTCAAGGAGGGGCAGAGCGAGCAGCTCGGCGTGTTCGACTGCGAGTTCGTCGCAGTGAACCACTCGATCCCGGACGCGCTCGCGGTCGCTGTGAAGACCGGTGCCGGCACCGTGCTGCACACCGGCGACTTCAAGATGGACCAGCTGCCGCTCGACGGCCGGGTCACGGACCTGCGCGCGTTCGCGCGGCTCGGCACGGCCGGCGTGGACCTCTTCATGGTCGACTCGACCAACGCCGAGGTGCCTGGCTTCCTCGCGTCGGAGCGGGAGATCGGCCCCGTCCTCGACACGGTCTTCGCGGACTCCCCGCAGCGCATCGTCGTCGCGTCGTTCGCCTCGCACGTCCACCGCGTGCAGCAGGTGCTCGACGCAGCGCACCGCCACGGGCGACGCGTCGCGTTCGTCGGCCGCTCCATGGTCCGCAACATGACCATCGCCGCCGAGCTCGGCTACCTCAGCGTGCCCGACGGCGTGCTCATCGACCAGAAGAAGCTCGACACGCTGCCCGACGACGAGATCGTGCTCATGTGCACCGGATCCCAGGGTGAGCCGATGGCTGCCCTGTCCCGCATCGCGAACAACGACCACAAGATCGCCGTCGGCCCCGGGGACACCGTGATCCTCGCGTCGTCGCTGATCCCGGGCAACGAGAACGCCGTCTACCGCGTCATCAACGGCCTGACCCGGCTCGGCGCGCGCGTCGTCCACTCCGGCAACGCGAAGGTGCACGTCTCCGGCCACGCGAGCGCCGGCGAGCTGCTGTACGTCTACAACATCCTGAAGCCGCGCAACGTCATGCCGGTGCACGGCGAGGTGCGCCACCTCGTGGCCAACGGCGCGATCGCCGTCAAGACCGGGGTTCCGGCCGAGCGCGTCGTGCTCGCCGAGGACGGGGTCGTCATCGACCTCGTCGACGGGTTGGCCAGGGTCGTCGGCGTGGTGCCGTGCGGGTACGTCTACGTCGACGGGTCGAGCGTCGGCGAGCTCACCGACGCCGAGCTCAAGGACCGGGTCATCCTCAGCGAGGAGGGCTTCCTGTCGATCTTCGTGGTCGTCAGCTCCGCCGACGGCACGGTGCTCGTCGGGCCGCAGATCCACGCCCGGGGGTTCGCCGAGGACGACGCCGTGTTCGGCGACATCCTCCCGGAGCTCACGGCGGCGCTCGAGGAGGCGGCACGCTCGGGCACCTCCGACACGCATCAGCTGCAGCAGGTGGTGCGCCGTGTCGTCGGGCGCTGGGCATCGAACCGGCTGCGTCGGCGCCCCATGATCATCCCGGTCGTCGTCGAGGCCTGACCGCTCGATCGGCCCGGTATCCCCTCGCGGTCAGCTCGACGAGGGGGTACGGGCGAGCGGGCGGACGACGGGCTCGTCCACCGGCTGACGGGGACGCGACGAGGCCGCGGCCGATCCGCCGACGATGAGGGCACCGCCCACGGCGACGGCGGCCGTCACAGGCTCGGACAGCACGAGGGCGCCGAGAGTCACGGCGACCAGGGGGTTCAGGTACGCGACGAGTGTCGACCGCGCCGCGCCGACCTCGGTGATCAGGGTGAAGAAGAGCACGAAGGCGAGCGCCGTGCATACGACCCCGAGCACGGCGAGTGATGCGAGGGCCTTCGCGCCGGGCATCGGGTGCGGTCCGGACAGGGCGACGACGGGCACGTACGCGAGTGCCGCGACAGCCAGGCACGCGGCGGTGAGCAAGACCGGGGGGATGCCCTGCAGCGCGCGGTCCGCGATGATCGGCGCGATCGCGTAGCCGAGGGCGGCGAGCAGCACCTGGACGATGGGCCACGCGTGTCCTGGCGCCGAGCCGAGCCCGGTGAGCAGTGCCACCCCGGCCAGCCCGACGACGAGACCGAACCACCGCACGGGAGCCACCGGACGACGATCGCCGACGAGCCGCCCGAGCACCACGGCGAACACGGGGACCGTCGCGACCAGCAGGCCGGTCGTCGAGCTTGCGAGGGTCACCTCGGCGTTCGACAGGAGCACCCAGGGGCCGATGATCTCGAGCGCCGCGAACGCGAGCAGCGGTCGCCAGTGACCGCGCAGGACGCTCAGACCGCCTTGACGGGCCGCGAACGGCACCAGGACGACCGCGCCGATCGCGGTCCGGGCGAGCACGAGGGCCGGTGGCGACACCTCGGCGACGGCGACCTTGATGAGCAGGTACGGGACGCCCCAGATGAATCCCATGGCGCCGAGCAGGAGCCAGCCGCGCCGCGTCACCGGGCAGCCCCGACCCCAGCTGCTCCGACCACAGCCGCCCCGACCACAGCCGCCCCGACCACAGCTGTCGTCATGCGATTCATCCATCCGTTCACCCGCGTCACCCTTCCACCCACCACCGACATCCGGATCGCGCGGCGTGAGCCCGCAGGGCACCACGATCCCACGCGCTCGCGCGGCCCGGACCGACACGCACCCCCCGGGCTCCCCGCGCTGGTGCACCCCGCCCGCTACCGTGAGGACCATGGCGACCCGCACGTCTTCCCCGACCCCCCGCGCGAGCGCGAGCGGGTCGGCGTCGGCGCACCGGCCCGCCGCCCGCGCGAACGCCTCCAAGCAGGGCGGGTCGACGCGGCCTGCCGGTCGTGGTGCGACCCCCCAGCCACCCCGACGTCCCGCCCTCCCGCTGCGGATCGTCCGGGGTGTGTGGATGGGCTGCGCGCACGTGATCGGCGGCATGGCTCGTCGCGTGGGGCGCGGTGCGCGTGACCTCGACCCGGCGCACCGCCGCGACGGCATCGCCTTCGCCCTGCTCGGCCTCGTCATCGTCGTGGCGGCACGCGAGTGGTGGGGGTTGTCCGGCACTGCCGGCGACCTCGTCCACAACGTCGTCGCGGGCACGTTCGGGCGGGTCGGCGTGGTGGTCCCCGTCGTGCTCCTGGGGCTGGCGATCCGTCTGATGCGGCACCCCGAGCTGGGCCACGCGAACTCGCGCATCGGGATCGGCCTGACCGCGATCACGCTCGCGGTGTGCGCCCTCGTGCACGTCTCCGCGGGAGCCCCTGACCCGGCGGACGGCTTCGGCCCGGTCCGCGACGCGGGCGGGGTGGTCGGCTACCTGCTCGGCACGCCCCTGGAGACGATGCTGACCGTGTACGTCGCGGTCCCGCTCCTGGTGCTGCTCGCGTTCTTCGGTCTGCTCGTCGTCACCGCGACCCCGGTGAACCAGGTGGTGCCGCGCGTGCGCGCGGGCTACGACCACCTCACCGGCAACCGTCGGCCGCAGGTCGACGGCGACGACGAGCCGCTCGTCATCAACGCCGGTCACAGCGCCGTGCCGGAGATCGAGGCGCCACCGAAGCGGCGTCGACTCTTGGCGCGCAAGGCCCGGGGTGCGGTCACCGACCTCTCCGACGCCGCGCTTCTCGACGGGTATGACGGCGACGAGGCGTTCGAACGTGCCGCCGTGGTTGCGCCGGACGCCGGCGGCATGATGGCGGAGCCTGCCCCCGACACGGTCCCGACGGCCGTGCTCGAGGCCGGGGGAGCGTCGGCGGCCGCGACCCGCACCGCGGCCAAGGCGCTCACGGCGCCGGCCACGACCGGTGTCCCGCGCGGCGAGCAGCAGATGCTCGGCGGCGACGTGCTCTACGAGCTCCCACCCGAGGACCTCCTCGTCAAGGGCGCGCCCCACAAGGTGCGCTCGGCGGCCAACGACCGTGTCGTCGAGGCCCTCACGACGGTGCTCGACCAGTTCGAGATCGACGCCCAGGTCACGGGCTTCACCCGCGGGCCGACGGTCACGCGGTACGAGGTCGAGCTCGGCCCGGCGGTCAAGGTCGAGCGCGTCACAGCCCTCTCGCGCAACATCGCCTATGCGGTGGCGAGCGCCGACGTCCGGATCCTGTCGCCGATCCCGGGCAAGTCCGCGATCGGCATCGAGATCCCCAACACCGACCGCGAGATCGTCTCGCTCGGCGACGTCCTGCGCTCGAGCGCCGCGCGTCGGACCGAGCACCCGATGATCATCGGCGTCGGCAAGGACGTCGAGGGCGGCTACGTCACCGCGAACCTCGCCAAGATGCCGCACCTTCTCGTCGCGGGTGCGACCGGTGCGGGCAAGTCCAGCTTCGTCAACTCGATGATCGTCTCGATCCTCATGCGCTCGACCCCGGACGAGGTCCGGATGGTCCTCGTCGACCCCAAGCGAGTCGAGCTCACGGTCTACGAGGGCATCCCGCACCTCATCACCCCCATCATCACCAACCCCAAGAAGGCCGCAGAGGCCCTCGAGTGGGTGGTCCGTGAGATGGAGGCCCGGTACGACGACCTGGCCATGTTCGGGTTCAAGCACATCGACGACTTCAACGCCGCGGTGCGGTCCGGCAAGGTCAAGCCGCTCGCGGGCTCCGAGCGAAAGATCGCCACTTACCCGTACCTGCTGGTGATCGTCGACGAGCTCGCCGACCTGATGATGGTGGCGCCCCGCGACGTCGAGGCCTCGATCCAGCGCATCACCCAGCTCGCGCGCGCGGCCGGCATCCACCTCGTGCTCGCGACGCAGCGACCGAGCGTCGACGTCGTGACCGGTCTGATCAAGGCCAACGTGCCGTCGCGCCTGGCTTTCGCGACCTCGTCGCTCACCGACTCGCGCGTCGTGCTCGACCAGCCCGGCGCCGAGAAGCTCATCGGGCAGGGTGACGCCCTGTTCCTACCGATGGGTGCGGCCAAGCCGATGCGTACCCAGGGCGCCTGGGTCTCGGAGAGCGAGATCCACGCGGTCGTCGAGTACGTCAAGAGGCAGCACAAGCCGAACTACCGCACCGACATCGTGGCGACAGTCGCCAAGAAGCAGGTCGACGACGACATCGGCGACGACCTCGACCTGCTGCTCCAGGCCGCTGAGCTCGTCGTCACGAGCCAGTTCGGCTCGACGTCGATGCTCCAGCGCAAGCTGCGGGTCGGCTTCGCCAAGGCGGGCCGGCTCATGGACCTCCTCGAGTCACGCGAGATCGTCGGGCCGACCGAGGGCTCCAAGGCGCGCGAGGTGCTGGTCCTCGCCGACGACCTGCCCGCGACCCTCGCCCTGCTGCGCGGCGACCACGTCGGCAACGACGACCCCGACGAGGACGTGCTGCCCGGCATGCCGCCCGTCGCCCAGGACTACTACGACGACCTCGAATCGGAGGAGAGCGCCGACCCCTGGTCGGGCGACCGCCGGTGAACGACATGCTGCTCGAGCCGTGGGGAGCAGTGAGCGCTGTCGTCGCGGTCGTGGCGATCTGCGCGCTCGTCGCCGTGATGGTGCTGCTCGGGCGTGAACGTGGTCAGGTGCGCCGTGCGCGGGACCTCCTCGTCATGGCGCGCGAGCTCCGGCACCGCTACGACGCGCTGCAGTCCGTCACGAAAGAGGGCGTGCTGGTCCTGTCGCTCTCGGGCCGTGTGCTCGACATCAGCGAGCGGGCCGCGGCCATCCTCGGGGTCGACGCGCGTGCGACCGTCGGAAGGGCGATCACCGACCTCCCCGTCGTGGTGGTCAACGAGCAGGGGCTGTCGATGAACCCGGCCGCGGTCCTCAGCCACCGCTCGGGCGCCTCCGGTGCGGGGTACTCCGTGGACTCCCAGCTCGTCGGGATCGTCCTGGCGGGCCAGCGCGGCACCCAGGCGCGGATGGTGCAGGTCGCGACCCAGCTCGTTCCCGTCGGGGACGGGTCCGCGCCGGCGGTCCTCACGACGCTCGTCGACGTGACGGGACGTCGCGAGGTCGAGGCAGCGCTCGAGCGCAGCGAGCTGCAGTTCCGCGTCGCGATGGAGAACGCACCGATCGGGATGGCCCTCGTCGACCTCGACTGGCGGATCGTCGAGGTCAACGTCGCGTTCGCCGAGCTGCTCGGCACCACGGTGGAGGCCCTGCGGTGGTACGACCTGGGTGCGCTGTCGCAGCCTGACGAGCAGGAGGCCGAACGTGCGGACGTCGCGCGGCTGCTCGCGGGTGAGCAGCACAGGTTCTCCCGGGAGAAGCGCTACCAGCGTGCCGACGGTCACTTCGTGTGGGCGGTGCTCGACGTCGCTCTCGTCCGAGGTCCGTCCGGCGACCCGGACCACTTCGTCGTCCAGGTTCGCGACAGCACGGAGTCGCGCCTGCAGGCCGAGATGCTCACGCACCGCGCCATGCACGACCCGCTGACGGGGCTCGCGAACCGCACCCTGCTCCAGGAGGTCCTGCAGTCCGTCCTCGAGCAGCCCGGCGTCGTGGACCGGGTCGCGGTGCTCGCGTGCGATCTCGACGGGTTCAAGGCCATCAACGACCGTTACGGCCACGCGGCGGGCGACGAGGTGCTCGTCCATGTCGCAGGCGTGCTGCGTGCCGCGACCGCCGGGCGCGGCACCGTCGCGCGGCTCGGTGGGGACGAGTTCGTCGTCGTCGTCCAGGATCCCGACGCCGCCAAGGCCGTGTTCGACGTCGCCGCGTCGATCCTGGGGATGCTGGCTGAGCCCGCCCGCGTCCAGCGGCGCCGGCTCACCGTGAACGCATCCATCGGGATCGCGCTGGCCGACCCCGAGGCGATCGCGGGAGGAGCCCCAGCGCTCCTCGCGGCCGCCGACGCGGCGCTGTACCGCGCGAAGGCCGCCGGACGCGGTCGGACCGAGGTCTACGACGCGTCGATGGCCGTCCAGGGCGCCGCGGGCAGCCTGCAGGCCGAGCTTGCCGACGCCATCGTGAAGAACCAGCTCGTGCTGCACTACCAGCCGATCGTCGACCTGTCGGACGGCCGGGTGATGGGTCACGAGGCGCTCGTCCGCTGGCAGCACCCGGACCGCGGACTGTTGCTGCCCGGGTCGTTCCTCGGGAACGTGCAGGAGGTGGGCCTCGCAGGTGCCCTCGGTGCGTTCGTCGCGACGGAAGCGGCCTGCTACCTCGCCCGGTGTGCTGACCAGAGCCGATGGGTCTCGATCAACGTCTCGGCCGACCAGCTGGGCGACGGGGAGTTCGCCGCTCGCCTGCTTGCCGAGATCTCCCGCCACCGACTCGCACCGGGCCGTCTCGTGGTCGAGCTGACCGAGTCGACGCTGGTGGCCTCGGGCACGCGCATCCGCCACGAGCTGACCCAGCTGAGCGCCGCGGGCATCCCGATCCTGCTCGACGACTTCGGGACCGGCATCTCCCCGTTGTCCTATCTGCGGGACCTGCCGGTCAACGGCGTCAAGCTCGACATGTCCTTCACGTCCGGGATACCGGACGACCCGGTCGCCGCGAAGGTCACCCGGGCTCTGGGTGCGCTTGCGCGGGAGCTCGCGATGGTCACGATCGCTGAGGGCATCGAGAGCGAGGAGCAGGCCGCGTACCTGCACCGGAACGGCTGGCGGTACGGGCAGGGCTGGCTGTTCGGCAGCGCACAGCCGGAGGGCGCGGTCGCCCGGGCTACCGCGCGCGGGTGACGGGGCCCGCGTCAGCCGGCCGCACGAGGGACGACGACGGGGGCGACCCCGGTGGGTGTCGGCGGCGTCGTGCGCTCGGGGGCGGCTGAACCTGCCGCCGCGACGACTCGCGCCGTGCGCGCCGCGACGGCGGCCGGCGAGAGCGTGCCGGTGCCGCCCGTGATGTCCGCGAGCGCATGCACCTGATGGCCGCTGCGCCGGTCGACGGTGATCGGGGTCCACTCGACGCCGGTCACCCGTGCTGGTCCTGCGGCGCGACCGTCAGCGGCGAACGCCCCTGCGGACTCGATGTGCGCGGTCAGCAGGAGCCCCGAGTCCGTGTTCACCGAGCAGCACGCGCCGTCCTGGTTCGACAGGTAGTTGCCGAGCCCGTACGCGACCCACATGCCCTCGCCACGCGGTCCGCCTGTCAGCTTCGCGACGGGCTGCGGGACGTGCGCATGGTGGCCGATGACGAGGTCGATGACGCCGGAGTCGGCGAGCTCCTGGTCGATCGTCACCTGCTCTGGGGTCGGCTCGGTGACGTACTCGACGCAGCAGTGCACGCTGGCGACCACGAGATCGGCGCCTGCGGCGCGGGCCGAGGTCGCCTGCGCGACGAGGGCGGGCACGTCGATGACGTTGACCGACCACGGCTTGTCGGCGTCGATCGGCATCCCGTTGGTGCCGTAGGCGGCCGCGAGGTGGGCGACGGTGATCCGTTGGCCGGCCCGCTCGAGCGTGTAGAGCTGCGGCTGGCTCTGCTCGATCGCCGAGCGCGCCGTGCCGACGTGACCGAGCCCTGCCGCGTCGAGAGCGTCGAGGGTTGCCGTGACGCCCGAGAAGCCACGGTCGACGGAGTGGTTGGACGCCGTGGAGCAGCCGTCCCAGCCCTGCGCCCGGAGCGCGGCGGCGATCTCGGCAGGAGTCCCGAACATCGGGTAGCCGCTCGGTGCGGTGCCGGGTGGGGCGACGGGCACCTCGAGGTGGCACAGCGCGAGGTCGGCGCCCTGCACCCACGGGTCGAGGCCCGAGAGCACGGGGGAGAAGTCGTAGCCGCCACCTGCGACTCGGGCGGACGACAGCACCGGCAGGTGCGGCAGGACGTCGCCGGCCGCCACGATCGTGAACTGCGCGTCGGGATCGGGCGTCGGCGTCGGCGTGGGTGTCGGGGTGCTGGCGGGCGGCACGACGCCCGTCGCGGCCGACGGACCGTCGGCCGCCACGACGCCGGCACCCCACGAGGGCGCCACGAGCGGCGCGAGCGCGGCCGCCACGGTGAGGAGGAGGCCCACGGCGAGTGCGACGACCCGGTTCCGGCCGACGGCGGTGTCGGCGCGGGCATGTCGGGTCACGCGTCGGACACTAGCGCGAGCGCGTCGCTCTCGTGCACGCCTTCCGTCCTGGTCGATCACGCGCCGCGCGGCCGGCGAATGGCCAGGGACGCTGTGGGGCGCCTCTAGGCTGTCCAGGTGGTCCCCACCGTCCCGTCCCGCCTGAATCTTGCCAATGCCGTCACTGTGCTGCGGATCGCGATGGTCCCGTTCTTTGCCGTCGCGCTCATGGCCGACGGCGGGCACACCGTGCGGTGGCGCCTCGTCGCGGCCGTGATCTTCGCTGTCGCCGCCGCGACCGACCGGGTCGACGGGCTCATCGCACGACGTTCCGGGCAGGTCACCGACCTCGGCAAGCTGCTCGACCCGATCGCTGACAAGCTGCTCATCGGGACCGCCCTGGTGCTCCTCTCGGTCCTGGGTGACCTGTGGTGGTGGGTGACGGTCGTCGTGCTGGTGCGCGAGCTGGGCATCACCGTGATGCGGTTCTTCCTCCTGCGCTACCTGGTGCTGCCGGCCTCACGCGGCGGCAAGGTCAAGACGGTGCTGCAGTCGGTGGCGATCGGCGTCTACCTGCTGCCGCTCAGCCATCTGCCGGAGCTCGTCACCGTCGTGGCGGGCGTGCTGATGGCGGCCGCTGTTGCGGTCACCCTCGTGACGGGCGCCGACTACGTGAAGACGGCCGCGAGGATCCGCCGCGAGGAGCACCGCCCGCCGTCGGCGGCAGCATGACTGAGGCGCCGATCGGCTCGAGCGGCCTCGACGGCGAGCGTCTGCGGGCCGTGGCGCTCCTCGAGGCGCTCCGCACGCGGGGTTGGAGCGTCGCTGTCGCGGAGTCGCTCACGGGCGGCATGGTGATCGCGAGCCTGATCGACGTCCCGGGCGCCTCGAGCGTCGTCCGGGGCGGCGTGGTCGCGTACGCGACCGACCTCAAGGCGACGCTGCTGGGCGTTGACGGCGCGCTCCTCGCGGCGCGCGGCCCGGTGGACCCCGAGGTCGCGATGGCGATGGCGGAGGGCGTGCGACGCCGTCTGGGTGCCGACGTCGGGCTCGCGACGACCGGCGTCGCCGGACCTGATCCGCAGGACGGTCACGTTCCCGGGACCGTCCACGTCGCGGTCGCAGGACCGACGACGACCCAGGTGCGGTCGATGCACCTGGCGGGCGGACGCGGCGAGGTCCGGGTCGCTGCGCGCACCGCAGTGCTCGCGCTCGCGCTCGAGGTCGTGGGAGCTCACGGGTGATCTTTCGACCCCGGCCGGTCGCCTCCGGGAACACCGGGGCCAGGGCGGACGTTGGGTCTGACGTGATGAGCACCAGGCCCCCGACACGTCCTGCCGCCGCGAGGGTCAGCGGTGCACGGTACGGTGGGACTATCCCCGTCAAGGGACGAACGGACGTATCGGTCGCGGTTCACGCCCGGCCGATCGGGACGCGTACCGGAACGGGTCACGAGTTCGAACGAGACGCGAAAGGGGGACGCCAGATGGTCGTACTACGCCGCGAGATCGGTGATGTGCTGCGTGATGCTCGTCAGCGGCAGCGTCGCACCCTGCGCGAGGTGTCTTCCGCTGCTCGGGTGTCGCTCGGCTACCTGAGCGAGGTCGAACGCGGTCAGAAGGAGGCGTCGTCCGAGCTGCTGGGCAGCATCTGCGACGCGCTGGACGTCCCGATGTCGCTCGTGCTCCGCGAGGTCAGCGACAGGATCGCCGTCGCCGAACGTCTGCTGATCCCTGACACCATCCCGTTCGAGCTGACCGCCTCGCTCGACGGAACCAGCGATGCCGGCTGGGCACGCGCCCGGGCTGAGCTCGCCGCCATCGGCTGAGCGCTCCTGGACGGTTCGCTCCTGGTCGGTCGGCAGGGTCGTGGACCGTGCCTGCGAGCCGTCCTCAGACGTGCTGGCAGGTCGGGCAGTAGAACACCGGCCGCTCCTGCGGGGGCTTGCGTGCAGTCCCGACGTCGATGGGCGTGCCGCACCGTCGGCACTGTTGACGGTGTCGGCCGTGGACCTGGCGGCTGAGCTCGGCCACGGAGTGACTTGGGCGTGACGTCGCGAACGCCGCCGCCGAGCGACCCATGAGGGTCCGTGCCGTCGTGAGGACGGCCGAGGCGTCGACGCGATCCGCAGAAGTCCACGGCCACAGCCGCCGCGCGAACAGCGACTCCGCCATCCAGATCGTGCCGATCCCCGCGACGACCTCCTGGTCGAGCAGGACGTCGCACACCGGTTGCGCACCCCGCAGGGCCCACCGCCGCAGCGCCTCCGTGAGTCCAGGTCCCGGGAAGTCGTCGGCCAGGAGGTCGGGCCCCAGGTGCCCGATGAGGGTGTGCTCGTCGCGCGTGGCGACGACGTCGACCATGCCGAGCCGGTCACCGATCGCGGTCCACGTCTCACCCCCCAGGACCGCCCTGACCTGCTGCCCACCGGCGCGCGCGCCCGGCGTCCCGGTCCGCTCGATGCGCCACGAGCCCTCCATGCGCAGGTGCGTGTGCAGGGTGAGCCCGTCGTCGAACCGGGTCAGCAGGTGCTTGCCGTACGGCGCGGTGCGCAGGACGGTGCGGCCGACAAGGTCGAACGTGGCCACCGTCGGCCATCGCAGCTCGGACCGGGTCAGCACGCGGCCCGCCAAGGCCTGGTCCAGGCGGGCTGCCGTGCGCCGCAGCACGTCACCCTCGGGCATCGGGCGCCATCGCGGTCGGGGGTCTCATTGCTGTCCGCGGAGCCGCAGGCCACGAGGGGTCGGGGCGAAGCCGGCGCCGGCGAGAGCGCGACCGAGGGGGCCTCGCAGCGCGTCGCCTGCGAGCAGCTCGGCGCCGTCGGCGCGGGCGAGCGTCATTCGCCCGAGCCGGCCCGCCCGGATCATCTCGGCGAGCCGCGAGGCAGCAGGGGTGAGCAGCGCGTCGTCGGCCGTGAACGTCAGGACGGTGCGACCGCCGCGCTCGACGTACAGGACGAGGGCGCCATCCACGAGCACGACGACCGCCCCTGCCTTCCGGCCCGGTCGGTGGTGACCGGCGGGTGATTCCGCGGACGACACACCGCTCGGCGCCGGCCATGCGAGCGCGGCGCCGTAGGGGTTGGCCGGGTCGGTCGCGGCGAGAGCGACGACGAACGGCGCCTCGGTCGCCCCGTCCGCCGCGGCCTCCGCGCCGTGCCCGGCGGACCGCGCCACGGCGCGCTCGACGGTCCGGGCGTCCGCACGCAGGCGGTCGACGGCTCCTGGCAGGGCGAACTGCGAACCACCCAGGTGCTCGACGAAGTAGCCGCGGCGCACCTGACCGGCCTGCTCGAGTGCCGCCAGGACCCGGTAGACGGGACCGAACTGGCCGGCGATGCCCTCGGCCGGCGCCACGGCACGCGTGAGCACGCCGTGGCGGTCGAGCAGCTGGGCCGCGAGCGCGTGGGCGCGCAGCGTCGGGTCCGGCTCTCGCGCTGGCAGCAGCGACCACCGCCCGCCCGCCTCCTGACTGACGGCGGTGGACATCAGTCGGTCCGGACGCGCGAGGCCGCCGCGCAGGCCGAGGCGGGAACCGCGCGCGAGCGAGTGGCTGCGTCCGGGCGCCGGTGGGGTCCTGTGCGCCGTCCGGCCGGCACCGAGTCGCGCGCGCAACGGTGCGAGCCCGTCGTTCGTCACGAGACCCGCCCACACCAGGTCCCACAGTGCGGCTGTCACCTCGGCCTGCGTCGGGGCTCGCTGCGGCCCGGCCAGATCCTCGTCGCGACCGGCCAGGAGCTGCCCGACGCGCCCCACGAGACCGCTGAGGAAGTAGGCGCCACCGCCCTCGAGCGAGTCGAGCACCGCCCGGTGCACCGGCGTGTCCGCAGGGCCTCCGGGCTCCACCGGGTCGGCGGGCGGGAGGGTCAGGTCGGCGACCGCAGCAGGATGGAGGCTCACGAGCCCGTCGTTGCCCGCAAGGGCACCGTGACCCGCCCACAGCACCTCGCCCGCCGCGGTGAGCTCGTCGAGGAGCGCGGGGGAGTAGTCCGCGATGCGCGCCGGAAGCACGAGCGTCTCGAGCGCCGACGCGGGCACAACGACACCTGCGAGCTGCTCGACGACGCGGGCGAGGCCGTCCAGACCCCGCAACGAGCCTGACCGGTGGGATCGTCCTGCCGTGACCGGCACGGGGTCGATGCCCTGCCATCGCGGCAGGAAGACGCCGAGCACCCGGGGGTCGACCGGCTCGACCTCCGAGCGGAGCGCGGCGAGCGACCGTCGGCGCAGCATCCGCAGGACGTCCGCGTCACAGAACTCGTCGCCGACCCCGCCCAGCACGTCCGGCCGGAGCCGTCCCTGCACGAGCGCGCCCGACCCCTCGAGCCGACGCAGCACATCGGTCGCGACCGCAACCCCGAGGCCGAAGCGCACGGCGACCTCCGTCGCGGGGAACGGCCCGCGGGTGCGGGCGTGCCGGCGCACGAGGTCGCCGAGGGGATCGGGAAGCACCTCGGTGAACGCTTCCGGGACGCCGACGGGGAGTGCGACGCCGAGGGCGTCCCGGAGGCGACCGGCGTCCTCGACGGCTGCCCACTGCTCGGTCGACCCCGCCTGGACCCCCGCGAGGCGGACGTGGATGAGTCGGCGCGCGGACTCGAGCTCGGTGAGCCAGCCTGCCACCTGTGGGCGTACGTCCTCGCGGGTGCGGCGCTCGATCTCCCCGACGGGCAGGGGTCCGTGCCGCCGCACCACGTCCGCGACCTGCTCGAGCGAGCGCGCCTGACGGTCCGGGGCGAACCCTCCGAGCTCTGCCTCGGTGCGCACGACCGCAGCAGGGTCAAGGAGGTCGGCGAGCTGCGACTGCCCGCTCCCCAGCAGCTCGGCGAGGAGCGTCGGGTCGAGCGTCAGCGCGGCGGCGCGGCGCTCGGCGAGCGGGGCGTCGCCGTCGTACAGGAACTGCGCGGTGTAGCCGAACAGGAGCGACTGCGCATAGGGCGAGGGCATGGGCGTGGTGACCTCGACGACCCGGACGCGGCGCGCGGCGACGTCGCGCATGAGCGTGGTCAGCGCGGCGATGTCGAAGTCGTCCTGGAGGCACTCCCGGACGGCCTCGAGGAGGATCGGGAAGTCGGGGTACTGCGCGGCGACGCTCAGGAGCTGCGCCGAGCGCTGCCGCTGCTGCCACAGGGGCTGGCGCTTGTCCGGACGGCGGCGCGGCAGCAGCAGCGCGCGGGCGGCGGCCTCCCGGAAGCGGGCCCCGAACATCGCCGAACCGCCGAGCTCGGCGCGGACGGCGTCGGCCACGTCGTCCGCGTCGATGAGCAGGTCGGCGGACTCGATGGCCGGCCCGTCGTCCGACCATCGCGCCCCGGCGTCACCGCCGGCCGGGGCATCGGTGGCCATCAGGTCGGGGAGGCGCAGCACGATGCCGTCGTCGGCGTGCATGGCTGCGACGTCGACGCCGAAGCGTTCGCGCAGCCGCGCGGCGACGACCAGCGCCCAGGGTCCGTGCACGCGCGCGCCGTACGGCGAGTGGACGACGATGCGCCAGTCGCCGATCTCGTCGCGGAAGCGCTCGACGACGAGCGTGGCGTCGGTCGGCACCTCGCCGGTCGCCGTGCGCTGCTCGTGGACGTAGGCCAGCAGGTTGTCGGCTGCCCACGCGTCGAGCCCCGCACGCTCGACGAACGTGCGGGCCTCGTCGTCGGGCAGCGCCAGCAGCTCACGGACCCAGGCCCCCATCGCCCGGCCCAGCTCGGCGGGGCGCCCGGGGGAGTCGCCCTTCCAGAACGGCAGCCGACCCGGCAGGCCCGGCGCGGGCGAGACGACCACGCGGTCGGGGGTGATCTCCTCGATGCGCCACGTGCTCGACCCCAGGGTGAACGTGTCGCCGACGCGCGACTCGTAGACCATCTCCTCGTCCAGCTCGCCCACCCGCTTGCCGCCGCGCGGGCGTCCTGCGACGCGCTCGTCGTCGGCTGCGACGTCGTTCGCGACCGACGGACCGGCCAGGAACACGCCGTACAGGCCGCGGTCGGGGATCGTCCCGCCGCTCGTGACCGCCAGCCGCAGGGCCCCCGGCCGCGCCGAGAGCACGTCGAGCGTGCGATCCCAGACGATGCGCGGCCGCAGCTCGGCGAACTCCTCGCTCGGGTAGCGGCCGGCGAGCATGTCGAGGACGGCGCGGACGGTCGCGTCGCCGACGGTGGCGAACGGCGCGGAGCGGCGGACGAGCGTCGCGAGCTCGGCGACCGACCAGTCCTCGACCGCCACCATCGCGACGACCTGCTGCGCGAGGACGTCGAGCGGGTTCGACAGGACCGACAGCTCCTCGAGCTCACCGCTCCGCATGCGGGCCGCTGTGACGGCGGCGGGGACGAGCTCGCCGCGGAACGTCGGGAACACGACGCCGCGAGAGACCGCACCGACCTGGTGGCCGGCGCGCCCGACGCGCTGCAGGCCGCTCGCGACCGACGGCGGCGTGCCGACCTGCACGACGAGGTCGATCGCCCCCATGTCGATGCCGAGCTCGAGCGAGCTCGTGGCGACGACGGCGGGCAGTCGCCCCGCCTTGAGCTCGGTCTCGGTGCGGGTACGTTCCGCCCGGCTCATCGACCCGTGGTGGGCGCGCGCGAGGATCGTCGACGCGTCGCGCGTGTCGATCCCCACCGCCGTGCCGGACTCGCCGGGCGACTGCGCGGGACGCAGCGTGCCGGGATCGGGGACGAACGCGCCGTTGCGCTCGGCCCACACCTCGTTCATCCGTGCGGTCAGGCGCTCGGCGCCCCGGCGGGAGTTCGTGAAGACGAGCGTCGTGCGGTGGCCCGCGACGAGGTCGACGACCCGCTCCTCCACATGGGGCCAGATCGACGGGCGTGCGACGGGCCCCGCCGCCGGGCCTGTCAGGTCGATCTCGCCCGGTGGGAGAGGCGGGGCGTCGCCAGGTCGACCGGCGCGAACGCCGGGTGTGGCACTCAGGTCGGACAGGTCCGGCACGGGGACCACGACGGACACCTCGATCCGCTTGGTCGACGGCGGCTGCACGACGACGACGCGTCGCCCGCCGTCGACGGGCGACCGTGCCCCGCCGAGGAAGCGTGCGACGGCATCGACCGGTCGGACGGTCGCCGACAGGCCGACCCGCTGCGCCGGCCCCGGGCCGCCCGGGTGGTCGAGCAGAGCGTCGAGCCGTTCGAGCGAGACGGCCAGGTGGGCGCCGCGCTTCGTTCCGGCGACCGCGTGGATCTCGTCGAGGATCACGGTCCGGACCCCGGCAAGGCCGGCGCGGGCACCCGAGGTCAGGATCAGGAAGAGCGACTCGGGCGTCGTGATGAGGATGTCAGGAGGACGGGTCGCGAACGCCCGGCGCTCGGCGGGCGGGGTGTCGCCTGTGCGGATGCCCACCTGCACGTCAGCGAGCTCGAGCCCGGCCCGTGTGGCGGCCTGCCGGATCCCGACGAGCGGCGAGCGCAGGTTGCGCTCCACGTCGGCTGCCAGTGCCTTGAGCGGAGAGACGTACAGCACCCGGCAGCGCTCGACCGCCGGGACCGCCGCGAGCTCGCGACCGGGCGAGAGGAGGCTGTCGAGGGCCCACAGGAAGGCCGCGAGGGTCTTGCCGGACCCGGTCGGGGCGACGACGAGCGCGTGCTCGCCCGACGAGATCGCGGACCAGGCGCCGGCCTGTGCCGCCGTCGGCCCCGCGAAGGCGCCCATGAACCAGTCCCGGGTGGGCGCCGAGAAGCGCGCGAGCACCTCCGACGGGTCGTCCACCGCACCATTGTGACCGTCGGCACCCACAGTGCGCCGTGCGGTCGGACCGGTGGCCGACAGCACGGTCGACGGGTGGCAGGCTGTGCGGGTGCGCCTTCGCGAGTTCTGGCAGCTGGTCGACGAGGTCTTCGGCCGGGTGCACGGACGCGCCCTGACGAACGACCTCGTCCTGACCGCGCTCGACGGTCGGACCGCGGCGGCCGCGCTCGAGGACGGTGAGGAGCCGCGCACGGTCTGGCACGCGCTGTGCGACGCGATGGACGTCTCGGACACGCGGCGATTCGGCGCGAGCCACCGGCAGGCACCACCCCGCCGGTAGACCCGTGGCAGGCTGGAGGCGTGCTCTCGAGCCCGGCCCCCACCGCCAGTCGGGCGCGCTCTGGGCGACCGCGGCTCGCGGACGCCTGGGACACCGCGGGCTCGCTCGTGACCACGGCGCTCGGGCTCGGTGCGGCGATCGCCCTGGTCGACGGGGCCCGCGCGAACCACCCGGCAGCGATCCTGCTCGCGGCTCTGGTGGTCGGCGTCGGCGACCTCGTGCTGCGGGCGCCTCTGCGGCTCTTCGCCCGGGCCGCCGGCGCCATGGGGGCCCTGGTGGCCGGGCTGGCGGCGCAGGTCCTGGTGGCGTGGGTCGCGCTGACGCACGTCCCCGGGATCGTCGTGGACTCCGGTGTGGCGGTGCTCGAGGTCCTGCTCATCGCGTCACTCGTCATGGCCGTCGGCCGGTGGCTCTGGGGCGTCAACGACACGGAGTACGTGCTGGGCGACGTCATCCGTCGTGCACGGTCCCGGGCCCGGCGCGCGGGCTCGGCGCCAGGCGGTGGGTCTGCGGCGCTCGCCGGGCCGCCGGCCTTGGGCGCGCGTGTCGAGGGCGAGCGCTCGCCGGGTCTGCTCGTCGTCCAGCTCGACGGGGTGTCTGCCCCTGTGCTGGCCCAGGCTGTGGAGGCAGGCCTCGCGCCCACCGTCGCGCGGTGGCTCGCGTCGGGCAGCCACTGCCTGGACCCCTGGTGGTCGCGCGTCCCTGCGACGACGCCGGCGAGCCAGGCCGCCCTCCTCCACGGCGACTCGAGCGGCATCCCGGCGTTCCGCTGGTGGGATCGCGACCTCGGTCGCCTCGTCGTGACGAACCATCCGACGGACGCGGCGCTCGTCGAGTCGACGCTGCCGACCGAGACCTGCCTCCTTGCGCCGGACGGGGCGGCGATCTCGACGATGTTCAGCGGTGGCGCGGCGACGAACCTGCTCGTCATGAGTCGGAGCGCGCGCGCACCGGACGGTTCGCGCGGCGGCTTCGGACCGGGGCCCGCCTACCTGCGCTTCTTCGCGAGCCCGTTCGTCTTCACCCGAGCCGTCGCGCGCAGCGTCGCCGAGATGGCCAAGGAGCTCTACCAGGCGCGCCGGCAGCGGGTGCGCGGGGTCGAGCCCCGGGTGTCGCGCGGCGGCTGGTTCGTCGTGCTGCGCGGCGTGACCAACGCGCTCATGCGCGACCTGACGACGTCGCTCGTCGCCGAGCACCTCGTCCGCGGCACCCCCTCGATCTTCGTCGATCTCGTCGACTACGACGAGATCGCCCATCACGCCGGCCCGACCCGTCCCGAGGCGCTGCGTGCCCTCGAGGGGCTCGACGGCGTGCTGCACGTCATCGAGGAGGTCCTGCCCCTGGCGGCGCGCGACTACCAGGTCGTCGTCCTGTCGGACCACGGGCAGTCGCTCGGCCCGACGTTCGAGCAGGTCGAGGGGCGCAGCCTGCTCGAGGTGGTGCGCTCACTGATGGCCGACCCGGACGCGAACGGGGTGCAGGCCGTCGCGGGCGAGGAGTGGGGACCACTCAACTCCCTCCTGACCTCGGCGTTCTCGGGATCGCGCCCGCGCGGGACCGTCATGCTCGGTCCGGACGCGCCGTCGCGGGCTGTGCGCGCCGGACGGTCCGGGCGGGTCGGCGCTCCTGACGTGGTCGTCACCGGGTCCGGCAACCTCGGCCTCGTGTGGTTCCCGTCCGCCCCTGCCCGGCTCGTGCTCGAGGACCTCCAGGAACGGTGGCCCGGCCTGGTCGCGGGCCTGGCCGCGCGGCCCGGGGTCGGAGCGGTCGTCGTGGACACGGCGGCGCGCGGGCTCGTCGCCGTCGGCGGGCGGGGTCTCGCGCTGCTCGAGCACGACGTCGCCCCGGAGGGTGAGGACCCGCTCGCGGGATGGGGCACACAGGCCCGGGCCGATCTCGCCCGTGCGGGTCGGCTCGAGCACACCGGCGACCTGCTCGTCATCTCTGCCATCACACCTGGAGGTCACGTGCACGCGTTCGAGGGTCAGGTCGGCTCGCACGGCGGGCTCGGCGGCGATCAGAACCGCGCCCTGCTGCTGCACCCGAGCGGGCTCGCTGTCGACGCCGACCTGCTCGCAGACGTCGACGGCACCGCGATGCTCGTCGGGGCGGAGCAGGTCCACATCCAGCTCCGACGGTGGTCGGCTGTCCTGGGGGTGCGGTCATGAGCGAGACCGGTCTGGGCTCCGTCGCGGTGCGGTGGCTCGGCCACGCGAGCGTCGTGCTCGATCTCGGGGGGGTCCGTCTGCTGACGGACCCGCTGCTGCAGCGGCACGCCGGTCTGCTGCGACGGCGGGGGGCGGCGCCCGAGGTCACGGCGTGGCAGGGCGCCGCCGCGGTGCTGATCTCGCACCTGCACTACGACCACGCCGAGATCGGCTCGCTGGAGCTCCTCGATCACATCCCCGTCCTGTCGGCACCCGCGAACGTCCGGTGGCTGCACGCACGCGGGTTCGACGCGGCGGTGGGTCTCCATGGCGACACGTGGTGGCCCGTGCCGGGCTCGGACGTCCAGGTGCGGTTGACGCATGCCGTGCACGGCGACCGCCCGATGCGGCGCCGGCCCAACGCCGCCAACGGTTTTGTCGTCGCCGCGCCCGGGCTGCGGATCTGGTTCGCGGGGGACACGGCGCCGTTCCCTGCCATGGCGCACCTGCCTGAGCTGGCCGGCGGGCCCATCGACCTCGCACTCGTGCCTGTGGGTGGCTGGGGGCCACGGCTGTCGGGAGGGCACATGGACCCCGTGCAGGCGGCGCACGCGTGCGCCGCGGCGGGCGCACGGGCGGCGGTCCCCGTGCACTGGGGGACGCTCCACGCCCCCGCGTCGCGACGCCTGCCACCGGGGTGGATGGACCGGGCGGGAGCGGCGTTCGAGGTCGCGCTCGAGCGGTTCGCCCCGGGATGCCGGGCCGTGGTCCTCGAACCGGGCGAGGCCGTCGACGTGGTCGGGCGCGACGCGACGGGATGACCGCGGCACGCGATCGTGGTGTTCGGCGTGTCGCAGCGATCGAACACGTGTTCGGGTAATGTTGCTCCTGGTGCGGACGTCCCAGCACCTGCCGGATCGGAGCAGCCCACGGGCTGCGACCTGCGGCAGAGCCCTGTGGACAGAGCACGGACGGATGTCGGTGGTCAGGCATAGCGTCACCCGAAACCAGAGACCAGCCCCAGAACGTGCAGCGATCCGCTGCCTGAGACGACGAGGTGTGACATG
>NZ_DASUIR010000070.1:0-13406 GCF_036279715.1 Cellulomonas sp.
TCGTTCGCCTGCTTCAGCGACAGCGAGATCCGGCGACGCTCCAGGTCGATGTCGATGACCTTGACGAAGACGTCGTCGCCGACCTGAACGACCTGCTCCGGGATCTCGACGTGGCGCACGGCCAGCTCCGAGATGTGGACGAGGCCCTCGATGCCGTCCTCGACGCGCACGAACGCGCCGAAGGGGACGAGCTTCGTGACCTTGCCAGGGACGACCTGGCCGATGGCGTGCGTCCGGGCGAAGGCCTGCCACGGGTCTTCCTGCGTCGCCTTGAGCGAGTGGGAGACACGCTCGCGGTCGAAGTCGACGTCGAGAACCTCGACGGTGACCTCCTGACCGACCTCGACGACCTCGGAGGGGTGGTCGATGTGCTTCCAGGAGAGCTCGGAGACGTGGACGAGCCCGTCGACGCCACCGAGGTCCACGAAGGCACCGAAGTTGACGATCGAGGACACGACGCCCGGACGGACCTGGCCCTTCTGCAGCGTCTGCAGGAAGGTCGAGCGCACCTCGGACTGCGTCTGCTCGAGCCAGGCACGGCGCGAGAGGACGACGTTGTTGCGGTTCTTGTCGAGCTCGATGATCTTGGCTTCGATCTCCTTGCCGACGTACGGCTGGAGGTCGCGCACCCGACGCATCTCGACCAGCGACGCGGGCAGGAAGCCGCGCAGGCCGATGTCGAGGATGAGGCCGCCCTTGACGACCTCGATGACGGTGCCGGTGACGACGCCGTCCTCTTCCTTGATCTTCTCGATCGTGCCCCAGGCGCGCTCGTACTGTGCGCGCTTCTTGGACAGGATCAGCCGACCCTCCTTGTCCTCCTTCTGGAGGACGAGCGCCTCGACCTCGTCACCGACCTTGACGACCTCGCCGGGGTCCACGTCATGCTTGATGGACAGCTCGCGGGAGGGGATGACGCCTTCGGTCTTGTAACCGATGTCGAGGAGGACCTCGTCGCGGTCGACCTTGACGATGGTGCCGGAGACGATGTCGCCATCATTGAAGTACTTGATGGTGGCGTCGATCGCAGCAAGGAAGTCCTCGGCCGTGCCGATGTCGTTGATGGCGACCTGCGGCGTGGCGGACTTCGCTGGGGTGGAGATGCTCATGTAGGGGTGGGCTCCGTTGCGGACAGGATCTAGTGCGGACAGGGATCGTGCTGGATTGACGGTGCCGCCGCTCAGTCACGCGGCACCGCCGTCCACCCTATCTGCCGTGCGCAGGACGGGTCAAAGCACGTACGGTCCACGCACCAGTCCACGCATCAGTCCACGCATCAGTCCACGCACCACCGGCCAGTCAAGGAGCCGCCGCATGAGCGAGCGCACGCACAGCGAGCCGCTCGACCCGCTGGCCGACGCCGGCTACCGCGAGGTCCCGGCGGCCGAGGGCGGCCGCGTCGGTCGGTCGTGGTGGGACGCGAACGCCGACGAGTACCTCGACGAGCACGGCGACTTCCTCGGCCCAGCGGACTTCTGCTGGTGCCCGGAGGGGTTGCGGGAGGCCGACGCCCACCTGCTCGGCGACCTCGCGGGGGCACGCGTGCTCGAGATCGGTGCGGGCGCCGCCCAGTGCTCGCGCTGGCTTGCGCGTCGCGGCGTGCAGGTCGTCGCGACCGACGTGTCGGCCGGGATGCTGGCTGCGGGCGCGCGCTACGACGCCCTGGCCGGGGTGCGCACCCCGCTCGTGCACGCCGACGCGCGTGCTCTGCCGTTCGCCGACGCGTCGTTCGACGTCGCTTTCACGGCGTTCGGTGCGATCCCGTTCGTGCCCGACGCCGACCGCGTGCACGGCGAGGTAGCCCGCGTGCTCCGGCCCGGTGGGCGCTGGGTCTTCGCGGTCACCCACCCCGTGCGCTGGGCGTTCCCCGACGACCCCGGCGAGGCCGGCCTGACCGCGACGCGCTCGTACTTCGACCGTCGGCCCTACGTGGAGATCGGAGCGTCCGGCCGGGTGCTGTACGCCGAGTACCACCGGACGCTCGGCGACCACGTCGCCGAGCTCGCGGCCGCGGGCTTCGTGCTCGACCGGCTGGTCGAGCCCGAGTGGCCCCGTGACAACGACCGCACCTGGGGCGGCTGGGGACCGGTCCGCGGCGCCCGGCTGCCGGGAACCGCCATCTTCGTCACGCACCGCTGACGACAGCGGGGGCACCTGGCCCGCCGGGTCAGCTCCCCACTCAGCACCGCGGGCCCGGATCCCCGGCTCAGGTGCCGGGCCCCGGCCCCGCGATCAGCCTCAGTGCCCGGCGTCGTGCCAGTTCGCGCCCGAGCCCACCGAGACGTCGAGCGGCACCGACAGGTCCGCGGCTGACCCCATCTGCTCGCGCACGACCGACTCGACCTCGTCCCGCTCCCCCGGTGCGACCTCGAGGACGAGCTCGTCGTGGACCTGCAGGAGCATGCGGGAGGCCAGGCCACGCGTCGTGAGCTCGCGCTCGACCCCCAGCATCGCGACCTTGATGAGGTCCGCGGCGCTGCCCTGGATCGGCGCGTTGAGCGCCATCCGCTCGGCCATCTCGCGGCGCTGGCGGTTGTCGCTCGTGAGGTCCGGCAGGTAGCGCCGGCGGCCCAGGATCGTCGCGGTGTACCCGGTCGCCCGCGCCTCGTCGACGACCCCGGTGAGGTACGTGCGCACGCCGCCGAACCGCGAGAAGTAGTCGTCCATGAGCGCGGCCGCCTCGCCGACCTCGATCTTCAGCTGCTTCGACAGACCGAAGGACGACAGCCCGTAGGCCAGCCCGTAGCTCATCGCCTTGATCTTCGACCGCATCGCCGGCGTGACCTCGGTCGTCGCGACCGAGAAGACCCGGGACGCCACGTAGCTGTGCAGGTCCTCGCCGGACCGGAACGCCTCGATGAGCCCGGCGTCGCCCGACAGGTGGGCCATGATGCGCATCTCGATCTGGGAGTAGTCGGCCGTCAGGAGCGTCTCGAACCCCTTCCCGACGATGAAGGCGCGCCGGATCTGGCGACCTGCCTCCGTCCGGATGGGGATGTTCTGCAGGTTCGGCTCGGTCGACGAGAGCCGGCCGGTCGCGGCGATGGTCTGCTGGAACGTCGTGTGGATGCGGGCGTCGTCGGCGACGGAGCGCAGCAGACCTTCGACCGTCTGGCGCAGCCGGATCGCGTCGCGGTGCGCGAGGAGGTGCGCGAGGAAGGGGTGCTCGGTGCGCTCGTACAGCTCGGCCAGCGCTGCCGCGTCGGTCGTGTAGCCGGTCTTGATCTTCTTGGTCTTCGGCATCCCCAGCTGGTCGAACAGCACCTCTTGCAGCTGCTTCGGCGAGCCGAGGTTCACATCCCGGCCGATGACGTCGTAGGCCTCGAGCGCGGCGGTCTGCACCTGCGCGTCGAACGACGTCTCGAGCCCGGTGAGGTAGTCGACGTCCGCGGCGATGCCGCGCTGCTCCATGTGCGCGAGCACGTCCTCGAGGGGCAGCTCCAGGTCGCCGAGCAGCCGGTCCGCCCCACGGTCCGCGAGGTCGCCCGCGAGCACGTCGGTCAGCTCGATCACCGCGGCCGCACGACCCGCGGCGCGTTGCGCCTCGTCCGACCCGTCGAGCTCGAGGTCGAACGCGCCCTGCGTGCCCGCCTCCTCCGACCCCGCTGCGGAACCCAGCTCCCGGTGCAGGTAGCGGGTGACGAGGCCGGGCAGGTCGTAGGCGCGCTGGTCCGGGTGGCACAGGTAGGCCGCGAGCTCGGTGTCGAAGACCACCCCGGCCAGCGCGAGGCCGCGACCGGCGAGCGCGTGCCACGCACCCTTCGCCGCGTGCACGGACTTCGGTGCGTGCGGGTCGGCGAGCCAGGCAGCGAGTGCCAGCTCGTTGTCCGGTCCGACCGTGGTGAGGTCGAGCGCGATCGCGACGCCCGCGTCGTCGGCGATCGCGATCGCCCACGCGTCGCCGCCTGCCGGCCGGACGCTGCCGCGCACGTCGAGGCCGAGCGTGCGACCGGCCCGCGCGGTCAACCACGGGCCCAGGTCGTCCGAGCCGAGCTGCTCGAGCCGCACGTCGGTCCCCTCGACGAGCGGCGCGGTCTCGTCCGGGAACGACGCGAAGAGGCGCTCCCGCAGGGTCGTGAACTGCAACGAGTCGAAGACGCGGTGCATGGCTTCGCGGTCCCAGGGCCGCAGCGCAAGGTCGGCCGGCCCGAGCGGCAGCTCGAGGTCGGTCAGGAGGTGGTTGATCCGCCGGTTGAGGATGACCTGGTCGAGGTGCGCCCGCAGCGACTCGCCGGCCTTGCCCGGGATCTGGTCGGCAGCCGCGACGATCCCGTCGAGACCGCCGTACGTCGCGATCCACTTGGCGGCCGTCTTGGGCCCGACGCCGGGGATCCCCGGCAGGTTGTCGCTCGTCTCCCCGACCAGCGCGGCGATGTCCGGGTACTGCCAGGGCTCGACGTCGTACTTCGCGCGGACGGCCTCGGGCGTCATGCGGGTGAGCTCCGAGACGCCCCGGACCGGGTACAGGACCGTGACCGACTCGTTGACGAGCTGGAGCGTGTCCCGGTCGCCCGAGCAGACGAGCACCTCCATGCCCAGCGCATGCGCCTGGGTCGTCAAGGTCGCGAGGATGTCGTCGGCCTCGTAGTTCTCCTTCTCGAGGACCGGCACGCGCATCGTGGCGAGGATCTCCTTGATGAGCGGCACCTGCCCGCGGAACGGCAGCGGCGACTCGTCGCGCGTCGCCTTGTACGCGGGGAACTGCTCGGTGCGGAACGTCGTGCGTCCGACGTCGAACGCGACCGCGAGGTGGGTCGGCGCCTCGTCGGCGAGGATCTTCGCGAGCATCGAGGTGAAGCCGTACACCGCGTTGGTGGGCTGACCGGTCGAGGTCGAGAAGTTCTCCACGGGCAGGGCGAAGAACGCCCGGTACGCCATCGAGTGGCCGTCGATGATCAGCAGGCGCCCACCGGCCTCGCGCTGTGCTTCGACGGTGGAGGGGGTGTCGGTTGGCAGTTCGTCGCTCACGGGTGCCAACCTACTTGCCATGACCGACGACGGCTCCGCACCGCAGTCCTCCACCACGCTCCTGGCCCGGATGGGCATCGAGCTGCTCGAGGTGAGCGCCGAGCGTGCAGTCGGCACGATGCCGGTCGAGGGCAACACCCAGCCGCACGGGTTGCTGCACGGCGGGGCCTCAGCGGTCCTCGCCGAGACGCTGGGCTCGTTCGCCGCCACCGCTCATGCCGGGCCCGGTCGCGTCGCCGTCGGGATCGAGCTCAACATCACCCATCACCGCTCGGCGCGCACGGGCCTCGTCACGGGCGTCGCGACGGCCGTGCACCGCGGTGGGTCCCTCGCGACCTACGAGATCGTCGTCGAGGACTCCGAGGCGCGGCGGCTCGCCACCGCGCGGCTGACCTGCATGCTGATCGCAGCCGCGCGCACCTGATCTGCACCCGACCCGCGGACCATCCGGGCGTCCGCGGGGTCCCGCTGGCTCGCAGCCCGGACCTGCCGACGGCGCGCGATGAGGTCCTCGATGGCGCGGCCCCCGCGTCGGGCGCCCAGGCCTGGGGCTGCCTCGCCAGCCAGCCGACGCTGCAGCGAGGCGGTGCTGACGACACGGTGCGTCGCGGCGGGCGCGAACCCCATCCGGGCGAAGAACCGCAGCATGCCGCGAGCGCCCGGCAACGGGGAGGCGTACACGTCGGTCGCACCGCCCTCGTCTGCGACCTCCGCGGCGCCCGCCATGAGCGCGTGCCCGACCCCGCGTCGGCGGTCGTCCCGAGCGACGTAGACGGCCTCGACCGCGAGGCTCACGAGGTCACTGAAGACGGTCGGCCCGACGAGGCGCGCGAGCAGCAGACCGGCAGGCGAGCCGTCCACGGTCGCGACCAGGACGACGCCGCCGGGCGCAGCGAGGAGGGCACCGATCTGGTGCCGAAGGCTCTCGCTGTCGCTCGTGCAGAGCTGGGCCCCGACCGTCGACTCGGCACGGGCCTCGAGGCACAGCCGGACGAGCGAGGTGAGGTCGTCCGGCTCGGCCGCACGCACCTGAGCGCTTGAACGCACGTCGGACCTCCTTCGTCGTGGAATGCCCGGCAGGACGAGCGCACCCGTCCGCCGCGTGGCCGCAGTCCCCCGCCTCCGACGTCCGTCGCATCATGGCAAACTCTGGCCCCCCGTGCCTAGTCCGCGAACGGGGTCAAGATCCGACACAGCCGTGACACCGCCTGAAACGCCGACGACACATACGGCTCCTACTGTCCGTGACACCCGCCGAGACACGCTGTGATCTGCCACAGCGAGCGACCGGTCACCGAACGGAGGTCCCCCGTGCGTGGTGTGCCAGCGCAGGGCCGAGCACTGAGCGGTTGGCGGCGACGCCTCGCCGTCGTGGCGCTCGCCGTGCTCGCCCTCCCGTTCCTCGGCGCCGGCCCGGCGTCCGCCGACGGCCCGTGCGTCCCCGACGCGGCCACGGGCTGCGTCGAAGGCTCCATCCGGTCGTCCGCGGGCCAACCCCTCCCCGGCGTCGCCCTCGCCGTCGGGGGCGACGCCGGCAGCGTCAGCACGACGACAGCCGCCGACGGCACCTGGAGCGCTCCCGTCACCGCGGACGGGAAGTACACCGTGACCCTCGACGTCACGACCCTCCCGCCGGGGCAGACGTTGTCGGACACGTCGACGAACCCGCGCACGACCCAGGTCCGCCTCGCCTCCTCGACGAACGTGCGGTTCGCCCTCGTCAGCGGCATGGCGCAAGCCGCCCCCAGCAGCACCGCGTCCGCCTCGCCGGTCACCTCGGACGGCGGCGGCGACGTCGCGAGCGAGGCCGGGAGCGGGAGCGGGTTCAACGGCGCCAGGGTCGCCCAGCAGGCGGCGAGCGGGCTCGTCTTCGGCCTGCTGCTCGCGCTGGCCTCCATCGGACTGTCGCTCATCTACGGGACCACCGGCCTGAGCAACTTCGCGCACGGCGAGCAGGTCACGCTCGGCGCGATCCTCGCGTACGTGTTCTGCCAGCTCGTCGGGCTGCCGCTGCTCGTCGCGGCCGTGGTGGCCGTCGCCCTGTCGGCCACGAGCGGGTGGGTGCAGGACGCCTGGCTGTGGCACCCGCTGCGCAGACGCCGGGTCGGCACGACCCAGCAGATGATCGTCACCATCGGGTTGTCGATGGCCCTGCAGTACGGGTTCCAGTTCTTCTTCGGCGGCGACAAGCTGCGCATCGTCACCACGACACCCGACGTCGTGACGATGGGTCCGGTGACCCTGACGCGCATGACCATCGTCTCGGTGGTCATCGCGATCATCACGCTCGCCGCCGTCTCGTACTTCCTGCTGGCGACGCGGGTCGGGCGGGCCACCCGGGCCGTCTCCGACAGTCCCGCGCTCGCCGCGGCGTCGGGCATCAGCGTCGAGCGGATCGTCCGCATCGTGTGGACGCTCGGTGCTGGCTTGGCCGGGCTCGGCGGCGTCCTCATGGGGCTCTACCTCAACGCGACGAGCTGGAACATGGGCGGGGCGATGCTGCTCCTGATGTTCTCGGCCGTGACGCTCGGCGGGCTCGGAGCGGCGTTCGGCGCTCTCGCGGGCTCGCTCGTGATCGGCCTCGTCGTCGAGATGTCGAGCCTCGTGATCCCCAACGACATGCGCTACGCGGGCGCACTTCTCATCCTCATCCTGGTGCTGCTCTTCCGGCCCCAGGGCATCCTCGGCCGCGCCGAGCGCATCGGCTAACGGAGGTCTCCATGGACTGGACACGCATCCTCACCAACGTCGCGGGCGAGATCATCGCGCCGACGACGGCGGCCTACGCGCTCGCGGCGATCGGGCTGAACATCCACTTCGGGCTGACCGGGCTCCTCAACATGGGGCAGGCCGGGTTCATGCTGCTCGGCGCATACGGCTTCGCCATCGCGACGATCGCCGGCTGGCCGATCTGGGCGGCGGCGCTCGTCGCGATCGCTGCGGCGGCACTGTTCGCCCTCGTGCTCGGCATCCCCACCCTGAAGCTGCGCGGCGACTACCTCGCGATCGTCACCATCGCGGCCGCGGAGATCGTGCGACTCATCGGCCGCTCGACCGCGCTGACCTCGCTCACGGGTGCGTCGTCCGGCCTGCGCGGCGACAGCTACAAGGCCACGTTCCAGGCTCTGTCGCCGCTGCCCGACGGCACGACCGACATCGGTCCGTTCAACTACTCGAACAACTTCTCCAACAGCTGGTGGATCCGCATCGTCGCGTGGGCCGTCGTCGCCCTCGCGTGCCTCTTCGTGCTCCTGCTGATCCGCAGCCCCTGGGGCCGCGTCCTCAAGGGCATCCGGGAGGACGAGGACGCGGTCCGGTCGCTCGGCAAGAGCGTCTACGCGTACAAGATGCAGTCGCTCGTGCTCGGCGGCGTCATCGGCGCCCTCGCCGGCATCATCTACGTGCTGCCCCGGGCGGTCCAGCCCGACTCGATGGGCCGTCCGATGACCTTCTTCGTCTGGACCATCCTGCTGCTCGGCGGTGCGGCCACGGTGTTCGGACCGGTGCTCGGCTCGATCGTGTTCTGGGCCGGCCTCATGCTCATCAAGTCGCTCATGCGCGACGGGATCCCGGACACGGTGATGTCGACCGGGCAGATCGAGCAGCTCGGCTGGGTGATCGTCGGCGTCACGCTCATGCTCCTCGTCATCTTCCGGCCGCAAGGAGTCCTCGGCGACAAGAAGGAGCTGGCGATCAATGTCCGCTGAGCAGACCGGCCAGGACTTCCGCACGACCGCCGCGCGCGACCTCCAGCACGTCCACCGCACGCCCGGAGCGGTCAAGCCCGACGCGATCCTCGTGGCCGACGACGTGACCCGGCACTTCGGGGGGATCGCAGCGGTCGACGTCGCCCACCTCGAGGTGCAGCGCAACGCCATCACCGCGCTCATCGGTCCCAACGGCGCGGGGAAGACCACCCTGTTCAACCTCATGACCGGCTTCGACCGACCGAGCAGCGGGCGGTGGACGTTCGAGGGTGCGCCGCTCGCCGGCGTGAGCGCCGCCCGGGTCGCGCGGTCCGGGATGGTGCGCACGTTCCAGCTGACCAAGGCGCTCAACCGCATGACCGTCATCGAGAACATGCGGCTCGGCGCGACCCACCAGCCCGGCGAGAACCTCTTCGCGGCGCTCGTGCCGAGCCTGTGGCGGCCCCGGGAGCGGGAGATCACCGCACAGGCCGAGGAGCTGCTGGTCCGGTTCAAGCTCGAGACGAAGCGCGACGACTTCGCGGGAAGCCTCTCGGGCGGCCAGCGCAAGCTGCTCGAGATGGCGCGTGCGCTCATGAGCCGACCGACCATGATCATGCTCGACGAGCCGATGGCCGGGGTGAACCCGGCCCTCACGCAGTCGCTCCTGGGACACATCCAGGCGCTGCGCGACGAAGGCACCACCGTCCTGTTCGTCGAGCACGACATGCACATGGTCCGCCACATCTCCGACTGGGTCGTCGTGATGGCCGAGGGTCGCATCGTGGCCGAGGGGCCTCCCGAGTCCGTGATGAAGGACCCCGCCGTCATCGACGCCTACCTCGGCGCCCACCACGACACCGACCTCGGCGACGACTCGTTGCTCGAGGACGACGTCCCACCGCGCACCCGAGAGGGGCAGTCATGACCGCCGTCCCGCCGTCCAGCGCCGCTGCGACCACCGCACCCGACACGCACCGAGGTGCGCCCGCGGGCGAGCCGTTGCTGGTCGCCGAGAACCTCGTCGCGGGCTACCTGCCGGGGGTCGACATCCTCAACGGCTGCGACCTCGTCGTGCACCCCGGCGAGCTCGTCGGCGTCATCGGTCCCAACGGCGCCGGCAAGTCCACCCTCCTCAAGGCCCTCTTCGGCCTCGTCACGGTCCGGTCCGGTCGCGTGACCCTCGCGGGCGAGGGCATCACCAACCACCGCGCCGACGCGCTCGTGCGCCGCGGGGTCGGGTTCGTCCCGCAGAACAACAACGTCTTCCCCTCGCTCACGATCGAGGAGAACCTGCAGATGGGCGTGTACCAGGCCCCTCGCACGTTCAACGAGCGCTTCGCGTTCATCGTCGACCTCTTCCCCGTGCTCGGGGACCGCCGCAAGCAGCGCGCCGGGTCGCTCTCGGGGGGCGAACGGCAGATGGTGGCCATGGCGCGCGCGCTCATGATGAACCCGTCCGTCCTGCTCCTCGACGAGCCGTCGGCTGGCCTCTCCCCCGTCCGGCAGGACGAGACGTTCATCCGGACCCGGAAGATCAACAAGGCCGGTGTGTCGATCGTCATCGTCGAGCAGAACGCGCGCCGGGCCCTGCAGATCTGCGACCGGGGCTACGTCCTGGACCAGGGTCGCAACGCCTACTCGGGCCCCGGTCGTGAGCTCATGAACGACCCGAAGGTCATCGAGCTCTACCTCGGCACCCTCGCGGCCGACGTCGACAAGGACGCCGCGGCCAGCTGATCGGCTTCACCGGCTGACGCGCCCCTACCGCCCAGGGTGCGTCAGCCGGTCACGCGCGCCCGCAGAGGCTCACACGCGTCGCCGCCGAGCTCGAACCGTCCTGCACGGTCCCGACCACCGCCGACCTGGACCCACGACGACGGAGCCCGGTAGGGGATCACTCCCCCACCGGGCCCCGTCGTCGTGCTCAGGCCCTGCGACCGCGATCGATCAGCTCTCGCCGAAGACCGACTTCATGAACTTGTAGGAGTTGTCGTCCTGGTACTGGTAGACGCCGATGTACGCCGACGACGGGTCGTTCTTGGCGTTGAACGGACCGACGCCCGCCTGACCCTTGTAGGTGATCCCCTTGCCCGACTCGAGCAGTGCGACGCAGGCCTTGAACGACGTGCACTCGTCACCGCCGTCGGCGCCGGAGACGGCCGCCATGTTCTTCTGGATCGTCGTCCCGTCCGTGCCCTTCCCGGCCACGGCGGCGAGTGCGGCCAGAACGGTCGCGTCGTACGACTCGGCCGCGTAGGAGTAGTCCGTCAGCGTCGAGTCGATGCTCTTGAGTCGGCCCTGGAACTCCTCGGTCGGGAACGCGCCGGGGATCGTTCCCTGCGCGCCCTTGAGCGTGCCGGCCGGGAAGTCCTTCGAGTAGTTCGACGTGTTGCCGTCGACCAGGTACACCTTCGACGCGTCGAACCCGGCGGCCACCAGGTCGGGAATGATCTGCTTCGTCTGGTCGAACGCGATGATCGCGACCGCGTCAGGCTGGGTCGCGAGGACCGACGTCACGTCGTTCTTGAAGTCGCTCGCCGCCGGGTCGAACTCTTGGCCCGCCTTGCCGTAGGTGACCTCGACCCCGCTCTCCTCGACCGTCTTGACGACGACGTCGCGCAGGGACGTCCCGTAGTCGTCGTTGAACACGAGGATGCCGAGCTTCTTGACGTTGTCCGACACGATCAGCGAGCCCAGGGCGGCGCCCTGGACCGTGTCCGGCGGAGCGGTGCGGAAGTAGAACGGCGAGTAGCCGGACAGCTTGGTGGCCGTGTTGGCACCGGAGATCTGGACGATCTTGGCTGCGGTGACGTCGTCGATCACGTTGAGCGTCACGGTGGAGGACGCCGCACCGATGATGGCCTGGACCTTCTTGGAGATCAGGTCGGTCACCGACTGGGTCGCGACCTCGGCATGGTCACCGTCGGAGGAGTCGGCGTGCTCGACCGTGACGTCCGACCCGAGCACCCCACCGGCGTCGTTGATGTCCTTGATCGCGAGGTTGACCCCCGCGATCTCGGGCGGGCCGAGGAACGCCAGCGAGCCCGTCTGCGGCAGCAGGGTGCCGACGACCAGACCACCGGCGCTGGCTGGTGTGCCGCTGCCGCTGGCGGTACTACCGGGGGTTGCGGAGGACGAGGAACAGGCAGCGAGGGTCAGAGCGAGGGCGCCGAGCAGGGCGGCGCTACGGGCCGCGTACGTCGTACGAGTCATGTGCGGGTACTCCCCTTTGTCCGAGTGCAGCGAACCGGGGGCCGTCGAAGGCCCCTGGGGCTTTCGACGGAAACTACGCACACCATGTGTCGGCGACGTGACGATCGTTGGTCAGGCTGAGGTCGTTGCCGAACCGTGACCAGAGCCCGTCAGGGGCGGGCAGCGGGCGACTGGCGCCCGACGGCGATCAGCTCGCCGCGCCGCCGACCTGCTCGATGACGGCGTCCGCGACCTCACGCATCGTCAGGCGACGGTCCATCGACGTCTTCTGGATCCAGCGGAACGACTCCGGCTCCGTGAGGCCCATCTTCGTCATGAGCAGGCCCTTGGCGCGATCGACGCGCTTGCGGGTCTCGAAGCGCTCGGCGAGGTCCGCGACCTCCGACTCGAGCGCCGTGATCTGCGCGTAGCGCGAGATCGCGATCTCGACAGCCGGAAGGAGGTCCGCCGGGCTGAACGGCTTGACGACGTAGGCCATCGCGCCCGCGTCGCGCGCGCGCTCCACGAGCTCCTTCTGCGAGAAGGCCGTCAGCAGGACGACGGGCGCGAGGTGGAGCTTGCCGATCCGCTCAGCCGCGGAGATCCCGTCGAGGATCGGCATCTTGACGTCCATCACGACGACGTCCGGCTTGAGCTCGATCGCGAGCTTGACGGCCGTCTCGCCGTCGCCGGCCTCGCCGACCACGTCGAAGCCAGCCTCGCGCAGCGACTCGACGACGTCCATCCGGATGAGTGCCTCGTCCTCCGCGACGACCGCACGGCGCGCGGGGCGCGACGGGGCTTCCGTGGCGGGCAGCTCGGCCTCGGGCGCCTGCGGGGGCGTCGTCAGGTCGAAGGGGCTGTTCGCCGACTCGGCGGGGGTGGTCGGCGTCACGTCGCTGGTGCTCACAGGGAGCAGCGTAATGCCGGAGCAGGTGGCAACGGTGCTCATCGGGCTGTGAGCGTCAGCACGCCGCTTCGCGGTAGCCTGCTCCACGGCCCCGATAGCCCAATCGGCAGAGGCGTTCGGCTCAAACCCGATCCAGTGTGGGTTCGAATCCCACTCGGGGCACCACTTCTACGCTCTGACCTGCGCAGACGCAGCAGCGTGAAACGCCCGTGGAATATGGCTCAGCGCAGATCCCCGCTGAACTGCGCTGCACCGGTCCTCTTCAAGCCCCGCGCCCCGGCGGGTCGAGGCTGCCGCGCGGCAATTGGCGAGTGCCACCGTCTGCTTCCGTCTCGGTTGTGACCGCTTGATTGCTCAGCGGAACGCGACTCCGGGGACGCCCAGTCGGCGCGGTGTCAGGGCGCTACTTGCGGCAGGAGAGGATGAGGTCGTGGATGGCGATCGCGACTGCCTCCGCCAGGCTCAGCCGCTCCTGCCCGGTCAGCTTCACCAGTGGCGCTCCGGCGCGCGCCCCGCACGCCGACCGTTCAAGCTCGGCGACGATGCCGTCGCGCCGTTCGTCGTCCGAGGGCGACGGGTCGAAGTCCCGACCCTGAGTCCGTTCCGCGGCTGCGCCACCGCCCTACCCGTCGAGTTGGGCAGGCCAC